>JAEZBP010000141.1 GCA_023427125.1 Pseudomonadota bacterium
GGGCAGGGGCGGGCGGGCCGTCGGCTGCCGGCGTGGAGCGCGCCCTGGTCGGGGCCCGGCCCTCGTCCTGGCCGCGAGGTCGGATCCGCGCTCGGTGGGGATCCTCCTCGAGCGCGAGCGGCTCCGCCGGAACCAGCCCGGCCGAGGGGCCCACCTCATCGCCACCCAGGGGACTGACGATCGCGTGGGTGTCCGTCGGATCGATCCCTCGCCAGTCGGGGAGATACCAGAGCCCGATGCCGACCATCAGGAAGAGCATCGTCGCCATCGCGACCTGCGGGCCCATCGCGAAGCTGCCGAGCCACCGCATCAGCGAGGACCAGAGCCCGCCTTCGTCGTCTTCCGCCCGCTCGTGCGCCTCTCGCGGAACGACCTGCACAGGGTGGGCGATCGGCTCCGGCTTCGCCGAGATCCGCCCGGCCCGCTCGCGCGCCGCCGCCATGACGCCCTCGAGCACGGACTCCGGGGGCTCCTCCATCACCAGCATCGTGGCGAGCTCGTGCCCCGCCGAGACCCGCTCGAACGCCCCCGCGCACGTCTCGCACCCGTCGAGGTGCGCGCGCGCAGCCTCGGCGTCGGCGTCGTCGATCTCCCCGTAGAGGAGATCGATCAAGCGGTCGGTGCAAGCCTCGCAGTCCATGACGTCTGGTCTCGTCTCAGTCGATCATCTCAGGTCGGAAACGTAGTCCCGATACTCATCGAGCGCCCGCTGCAGCCTCTCGAGCGCGTAGCGCATCCGGCTCTTCACGGTGTTCTCCGGCACGCCGATCACCTCGGCGATGTCCTTGAACGCCATCCCCTGCACCTGCCGCATCAGGAAGACCTCGCGCTGCTCCTCCGGCAGCTCCTCGACCGCGGCGGTGATGCGGACCGAGACGTCGTTCGCGATGGCCTGTCGGTCTGCGCCGAGCTCGGCGCCCGCCGTGCGATCCAGCAGGCTCGGGCCCTCCTCGTCGCCCCCCGAGCGGCTCGGGGCGTCGAGCGACTTGTGCCGGCGAAAGACCATCTTGCGGCTGTGGTCGATGCACAGGTTCCTCGCGATCGTGTAGAGCCACGTGGAGAGCTTGGATTGTCCTTTGAAGTCCTGGGAGCGCTGGACGACCTTGAGGAAAACGTCCTGCAAGAGCTCGTCGGCGCGCTCGCGCCGGCGCACCGATCGCAGGATGAAATTGTAGAGCGGGCGCTCGTAGCGGCGCACGAGGATCTCGAAGGCCTGGGCGTCCCCCTCGTTGAATCGTCGCAGTAGCTCCTCGTCGGAGGGGATGTTCTCGGGGCGGCTCACCGGACCCCCCGATCCGGGTGATCCCTGCGTGCACGGGGCCTGAGACGCGCGGTGGGCGCGGAGGATCTGCCCGGGCAGGAGATGTTGAGCGACGCTGCGACCATGAGCCGGCGGCGGATTCTAGCCGTGTTGGGCCAAGGGGCCCGAGTTCCGTGCAGAGCCGCCGCCCCATGCCATACCGGCGTCGACAGGCCCCCGATGCGCGTTGACCCTGAAAAACCGCCTTGCTATATGCGCTTGTGCCTCGAAGGGGTATCGTGCCCCGTCACGGATTGGATGACCCGCTTGCCTACGCGTCCATCGCTCCCGCGATTCGGCTCTCCGACCCGTCCTCCCCACCCGCTTCACGATTCGGGGGCCCGCTGATGCGTCGAGTCTTCGCGCTCTCTACCTTTGTCGCCGCCATCGCGCTGGTGGCTGGCCTGGCCGTCGCGCAGGAGGACACTCCCCCCGTCGAGGGGGAGACGCCCTCGGCGGAGACCTCTGCCACGGAGACTCCGGCGACGCCGGTCGCCACCTCGGAAGAGGGCATGGACGCCGGCACCTACGCGGTGCGCCTCCGCGATCTCGAGCAGCGCATCAACGAGCTGAAGGAGCAGATCTTCCGCAGCAAGGCGCGGCTCTCGCTCCTCGCGGAGACCGTCCTGCAGGGCGTCGTCGCCGGCGCGCAGGCGGTGATCGTGCACGAGAACCGGATGAGCTCGAGCTACCGGCTGGTCAAGGCCGTCTACGCGCTCGACGGAGCGCGCATCTTCAGCAAGGCCGACGAGGAGGGCTCGCTCGGCGAGCGGCGCGAGCTCGACATCTACGACGGCAGCATCGTCCCCGGCGAGCACACGCTGACGGTCAACCTCGAGTACCGCGGCCACGGCTACGGGATCTTCTCGTACCTGAAGGGCTATCGCTTCCGGGTGCGCTCGAACTACTCGTTCACCGCGCCGGAGGGCAAGGCCATCACGATCCGCGTGGTCGGCTACGAGAAGGGCGGACCCACCGCGCCGCTCGAGGAGCGCCCGGCCATCCGCTACATGGAGCGCATCCAGGGCACCCAGCGTCCCGGCGCTGAAGAGGCGAGAACCGAGGAGCCGGGAGGCGAGTGATGCCGAGCCGGGCGGGTCTCCGCGCTCCGGCGCTCGTGCTCCTGTCCGTCGTGCTCGGAGCTCCGAGCGCCTCGGCACAGAGCGTCGAGCAGACCACGCAGGAGGTCATCGACATCGAGGGCCGCACCGCGCGCCTCTTGCGAGAGCCGCTGCGGCGCACCCAGCGGCGGAGCCCCACGTTCATCGAGGAGCGCCTCACCGACGGCGAGCTCTTCTATCGGCTGCAGGACTACGTCCGCGCCTCGATCATCTTCACCGACATCGTCGAGAACTACCGGGACCACCGCGCCTTCCCCGACGCGCTCTTCCTCCTCGGCGACTCGCTCTTCCGCGCCGGCGACTACCTCGGCGCCCGCACGCGGCTGCGCGAGCTGATCTCGAACAGCCAGAACCCAGCGTTCCGCCCGTACCTCCAGCGCGCGCTCGGCCGCCTGATCGAGATCGCGATCCACACGCGCGACTTCGATGGCGTCGAGGACTACTTCGCGCAGCTCAGCCGCATCCCGCCGAGCGAGATCGAGGCGACCACCAACTACTTCCGCGCGAAGTACCTCTACAACCGCGCGGTCCCGACCGACGACGTGCTGCGCGCGCGCGCCGAGGGGGAGCCGGCGCCGGTCATCGACCAGGCTGGGCTCGAGGAGGCGCGGCAGGCCTTCGAGGCGGTGCAGGAGGGCAGCCCCTACTACCCGCAGGCCCGCTACTTCATCGGCGTCATCTACACGCTGCGCGAGCAGTATCCGCAGGCCATCGAGGCGTTCCGCCGCGTGCTGCGATCACCGGCGGAGACCGAAGAGCAGCGCAACGTCCTCGAGCTGACCCAGCTCGCCCTCGGCCGGCTCTACTACGAGACCGACCAGCTCGATCAAGCGGTGGAGGCCTATCAGGCGGTGCCGCGCACCTCCGCGAACTTCCACATCGCGCTCTACGAGATCGCGTGGGTGTACATCCGCATGGGTGACTCCACCCGCGCCGAGCGCGCGCTCGAGGTGCTCAGCGTCGCGGCCCCGGAGAGCCGCTTCATCCCGGACGGGCAGCTCCTCCGCGGGAACCTCCTCTTGCGGAACGGCCGCTTCGACGACGCCAACCAGATCTTCCGCGAGGTCGCCCGCGAGTTCGGGCCGGTGCGGCGCGAGCTCGATGAGATCCTGGCAGCCCACGCGGATCCGGCCGCATACTTCCGGGGCCTCGTGCGCGAGAACATGGAGAGCTTCGACGCGAACGCGTTCCTCCCCCCGCTGGCGCAGCGCTGGGCGGAGCTCGAGGGCGACATGGATCGCGCGCTCGGCGTGCTCTCCGATCTGTCGACCGCGCGGCGGCTCGTCCGGGAGACCTCGGAGCTGGTCGAGCGGCTCGAGGCGGCGCTCGCGCAGCCGAACCGGGTGGCGATCTTCGCCGATCTGCGCCTGCAGATGGAGCGGGCCACGGCGCTGCGCAACCGTAACGCGAGGGTGCGGCGCGATCTGATGCGGCTGCTCGAGGCGCGCGATCCGAACGCGGCCCGCCAGGTGGCGGACCTGCGCCGGGAGATGCAGGCCATCGAGCGCTTCTTCGATGGGATGCCGGTCGACGACGCGGAGTTCTCGGAGTTCGACGACAGCGTGCTCGGTCGCTACCGGCGCCTCGGGCGCGAGCTCACCCGGCTCGAGGTCGAGCTCGAGGGCATGGAGGCGCGCGTCGTCGCCATGGAGCGCTACGTCACGGACACCGAGGCGGACCGCAACGCCGAGGGGGTCGCCGCGATCCGCGCCGAGCTGCTCACCCACCGCGCCTCGACCGAGGCCTACCGCGAGCAGATCCGGCAGCTGCGGATCGCGCTCGAGGCCTCGCGCATCCAGGTCGGCGTGGGCGACGCCCGCTACGAGCGGCACGATCAGCTCAGGCGCCAGCACGCGCAGCTCGCGACTCAGGTCGTGGCGCGCATCGGCCCGAACAACGCCGCGCTCGCCAACCTCTTCGGCCGGGTCGATCGTGTCGACGGGCAGCTCGATCAGCGCGAGAGCGAGATCATGACGATCGTCGAGGAGCGCACCGCCGACATCCGCAGGCAGCTCGAGGAGGAGTCGGGGCGCATCGCGGGCTACCGCGCGGCGCTCACGCAGCTCGAGCAGGAGACCGAGGAGGTCGTCGGCGCGGTGACGCACGCGAACTTCCGGCAGGTGCAGACCCGCTTCTACGATCTCGTCCTGCGCGCCGACGTCGGCCGCATCGACGTGGCGTGGGCGCGGCGCGAGGAGCACCGGATGCGCGTCGAGATGCTCACCCGCGATCGGGCATCCGAGATGCGGACGCTCGACGACGAGTTCCGCGAGATCATGGATGAGACGACCGGCGCGCCCGGGGAGGAAGGCGAGGGCGACGACGCCCCCGTCGAGGAGCTCCAGTGACCCGCAGCCGCCTCCGTAGCCTGCTCTGCATCGTGTCGTGCCTCGTCGCGGTGCCGGCCTCCGCGCAGGAAGCTCCGGACGCCGGCGCGCCGGCACAAGCGCCGGTGACTCAGCCGACCTCCTCCGAGCCGCTCCCGATGCCCGGCCCCGGGCAGACGCTCGCCGATCTCCCGCCGCCACCGTGGGCGAACGCGACGGACGTGCCGAACCCGGCCTTCCTCGACACCACCGATCGCCGCATCACGGACGATCGCCCGCCGCCCTCGCCGGAGCAGGTCGCCGCGCTCCTGGAGATGGAGGCGGAGCTCGACCGCTTCTCGCGCACCGGCGGCGCCTACCGCGAGTCGGTCAACTCGATCCTGATGCGCGAGTACCAGCGGCGCCGGCGCGAGCGCCAGGCGGGGTACGCGCGGCAGATCCGCATCGAGGAGCAGCTCCAGAACGAGGCGCGCGATCGGGCCATCCGGCTCTTCGAGGCGTTCATCGCCCGCTACCCGACCGACCCGACCTACACGCCGGACGCGATGTTCCGGCTCGGCGAGCTCTACTACGAGCGCAGCGCGCTCTTGTACCAGGACGCGATGGACGCCGGGACGCCGCCCGCCAGCGGCCACCCGGATCTCTCCCCGACCGTCCTGCTCTACCAGGAGCTCATCCGCCGCTTCCCCGACTACCGCCGCATCGACGGCGTGTACTACCTCATCGGCTACTGCCTCAACGAGATGGGCAACCCGGAGGCGGCGCGCCTCGCGTGGCTCAACCTCATCTGCGCGAACCGCTTCACGTACTCCCCCGAGCCGCCCCCGCCGCCGCCGGTGCCGGAGGGGGAGGAGGGTCCGACCCCGGAGGAAGAGCACCCGGCGCTCGCGCTCAATCCGGCCCCCGTGGATCCGGGCGGCCCCTTCGTCGATCCCTACGACGGCTGCACGCCCGTCATCCCGAACGCGCGCTTCGTGATGGAGGTGTGGCTCCGCATCGGCGAGTACCACTTCGACTACGACTTCGAGCCGCACGCGCTCGATCGCGCGATCAGCGCGTACAACAAGGTCCTCGCCGACCCCACCGACCGCAACTTCAACCTCGCGCTCTACAAGGTGGCGTGGGCCTACTATCGCGGCAGCCGCTACCCCGAGGCGATCGAGCACTTCGGGGAGCTGATCGACTTCTCCGACGAGCAGCTGCGGACGACCGGCCGCGCGGGCTCGGACCTGCGGCGCGAGGCCGTGCAGTACCTCGGCATCGCGTTCGCGTACGACGACTGGAACGAGAACCAGATCCCCGATGACGCGGAGGGCGGCCAGACCCCGATCCAGCGCATCCAGGACTCCCGGCTGATCCCGCAGGATCGGACCTGGACCAGCGAGATCTACTTCGAGCTCGGGCAGGTCCTCTTCGAGGAGGCCAAGTACCGGCAGGCCGTCGAGGTGTGGGAGCTCGCGCTCCGGCGCTGGCCGAACGACCCGCGGGCCCCCGAGATCACCGCCAACATCGCGCGCGCGTGGCAGCGCGAGCAGGAGATGGCGCGGGCGCTCGAGGCGCGCGGGCGCCTCTCGGACTACCGCGAGGGCTCCGAGTGGTGGCAGAACAACATGGACCACCCCGTCGAGCAGCGCGAAGCCGAGCAGCTCGCGGAGGGCGCGCTGGTCCAGGAGGCGACCCGGCACCACCAGGAGGCGCAGCGCCTGCGCCGCGAGGCGATCGAACAGCGCGACGTGCGCCTGCTCGAGCAGGCCCTGGCCGAGTACAACCTCGCGGCCGAGGCCTACCGCGGCTACCTCGAGGCGTACCCGAACAGCCCGAACGCCTACGAGCTCCAGTACAACCTCGCCGACGCGCTCTTCTGGTCCGAGCAGTACGAGGAGGCGGCGCGCGTCTACGCCGCGGCCCGCGACTCGAACCTCGACGACCGCTTCCTCTCGATGGCCGCCCGCCGCGTCGTCGAGTCGCTGCATCGCCTGACCCAGGCGGCCGCGCAGCGCGGCGAGCTCGACATCCGCGACGACCCGGACACCGACGTGCCGACCCCCGAGGGCAACCCGCCGCGGGTCCAGCCCATCGAGATGCCGCTGCTCGTGCAGCGGCTCGCCCAGTCGCGCGAGGTGTACCTGGCGCGCGTGCCCGAGGCGCAGGACAGCGAGCACGTCCGCGCACCCTACGACTACAACAACGCGCTCCTCCTCTACTACTACGGGTACTGGCCGCAGGCGCGGGAGCGCTTCCTGCGCATCTACAACGAGCGCTGCTCGGGCCCGCTCGCCAACTCCACCGGGCAGGTGGCGTGGGAGAGCCTCTACAACATGGCCGTCGGCATGAGCGACACGGCCGAGGCCGAGCGGCTCGCGCGCGATCTCCAGCAGCGCGGCTGCTCGTTCAGCGCCGACGGCCCGGCCTTCACGAACCCCCAGGAGCGCGAGGCGTTCTGCAACCAGGCGGAGAACCGCGAGCACCCGCAGTGCCTCTCCGACGTGGTGCTCACGAACGTGCGCTACACCCGCGCGCTCGAGATCTTCCGCCAGGCCGAGGGGGCGCAGGGCGAGCAGCAGCGCGCGCTCTACGAGCAGTCGGCGACGGTGCTCGTCGAGGCCGTCAACGACGAGCCCAACCACCCGCAGGCGCCGATCGCGCTCCTGCAGGCGGGCCTCGCGCTCGAGCGCACCCAGCGCTTCGACTCCGCGGGCCGGCTCTACCAGCGGGTCATCGACGAGGTCGGCCCGGCGATGGCGCGCGCGGAGGGCGAGCGGCGCACCCAGCTCGAGGGGATCCTGTCGAACGCGTACTTCCGCCTCGCCTACACCGCGAACCGCTTCTTCGACTACGACCGCGCGATCCAGAACTACCTGGCGATCGCCGACTCCTCGACGTTCGCGCGCTCGAGCGACCCGGACGTGCCGACGCGGATCACCGACTCGCTGATCAACGCGGCGCGGATCCTCGAGTACCAGCAGAACTACCGGCGCGCCGCCGAGTACTACACGCGCGCGGCGGACCGGCTCACCGATCCGGCCGAGCAGCGCAGCGCCCGCTACCGCATCGCCGAGATGGCGTTCAAGTCGCGTGACTGGACGCGCGTCGTCCGCGAGATGCAGGCCTTCATCAGCCGCTACAACAACGATCGCTCGGCGGTCGAGCTGGTGACCCAGGCGAACTGGCGGATCGCGGAGGCGCGCGAGGCGCAGCGCAACGCGAGCGGGCACCGGTCCGCGCTCCAGGACACCGTCAGCGTCTACGATCGCCTCGGCGGCCAGGCGGGCAGCATGGCGGCCGAGTACGCCGCGCACTCGCGCTTCCTCATCGTCGACCCGAGCCTCGAAGAGCTCGAGGGCTACACGGTGAATCCCGGCCGACAGGCGACGGTCCCGGCGTTCGTGCAGACGCTCACCAACCAGATCCAGGCTGGCGCGCAGCGCACCAGCACGGTGGCCTCGGGGTACGAGCCGATCATGGCCTACCGCCGCCCCGTCTGGAGCATCGCGGCGCTCACTCGGCAGGGGCGCGCGTACGAGATCTATGCGCGCGCCGTGCTGAACGCGACGGTCACGGTGCCGACCGACCTCCAGCGGCAGATCAGCCGCGCCTCGCCCGACGTGCGCGAGGAGGTGCGGCTCCAGTTCGACGATCAGGTCCGGCAGATCCTCGACCAGCGGGTGCGCCCGATCGAGTGCTACGCGGTCGTCCGCTACGCGCTCGCCGCGCGCGCCGCCCAGGCCGGCAACATCGACAGCGAGCACTCGCGCGAGGCGATCGACCGCCTCCAGGCGTACGGCGACGAGCGCATCGCCGAGTGCATCGAGGAGGCGCGCCGGAACGACCCGACGCTCGGCGCGTATCGGCCCGCCGAGTTCGTCCGCGCCCGCCGCGGCGAGTACATCGACATGACCCCCGGCGTGAGCGCGCCGCCGCTCGCGCGAGAGGACGACTGAGATGCGCAGCACGATCACACGGGTCGCTTCGCTGCGTGACGGCATCCTGACACCTGCGGACGGCGGCAGGTGCCAGGCTACCGTCACTCCGCTTCGCTCCTCGAACACGTGGGTCGCTCCGCTGCGTGGCGGCATCCCGCCGATCCTCCTGGTGAGTCTGTTGGTCGCGCTCTCGGGGCTGGCGATCGGCTGCAACGAAGGGGAGGGCGAGACGACGGCCGAAGGCGGCGAGGGCACCTCGGGTGGGGAGGACGGCGAGGGCCGGGATCTCGAGTCGCCGCCGGGGAGCCGCGAGCCGGGCGAGGACGACGAGCTGCCCGACGGCGATCTCGAGACCGAGGCCGGGCAGGGCTCGGGCCAGACCGGCGGCGAGACGACGACCCCGAGCGAGCCGGCCGGCTCTCCGTGGGGCACGCCCGAGGCCGAGACGGGCCGCCCGCTCCCGCCCCGCAGGCCGATGAGCGCCACCGCGCAGAACCACTATCGACAGGGCCTCCAGCAAGCGGCGGCCGGCAACGCGGCCGGCGCCACGCAGGCTTTTCAGGCCGCGCTGAGCGCCGACTCGAACGCCTACAAGGCGGCCTACAACCTCGGCGTCCTCGCCGATCGCGCCGGCCAGGATGGCCGCGCGATGCAGTTCTACCAGCAGGCCCTGCGCATCCAGGCCGACTACGAGCGGGCGATCGAGGGCATCGCGCGGATCCACCTGCGGCGCGGCAACGCGTCGGAGGCGGTGAGCTTCGTGCAGCCGCTCGCGCAGCAGTGGGTGCGCAACCTCCACGTCCAGGCGATCCTCGGCGACGTCCTCGTCGCCGCCAACCGCCCGGAGGAGGGCATCGCCGCCGCCCGCGTCGCGCTCCGGCGCTACGAGCGCTTGGTTCCGGCGATGGTGGTGCTGGTCAAGGCCAACCTGCGGCTCGATGGAGACGAGCTCGCGGAGTCGATCCTCAACCAGGCGATCGAGACGAACGACCAGAACGCGGAGCTCCACTACCTGCGTGGCCAGATGCACGAGGAGGCGGGCAACCTCGCGCCGGCGCTCGAGAGCTACCGCCGCGCGATCCAGCTCGAGCCCGGGTACACCGAGGCGCGCATGGCGCTCGGCCTCCGGCAGCTCGCTGCCGGCAACTACGCCGACGCGCTCGCGCAGTTCCAGACGGCGGCGCAGCTCGCGCCGACGCTCCCGGCCGTGCGGCTCGCGCTCGGCGACGCGTACCGCGCGACCAAGGCGTGGACGCAGGCGAAGGCCGAGTTCGATCGCGTGCTGGAGATGGACCCGCAGAACGCGCAGGTGCACTTCAACCTCGGCATGCTGTACCGCGAGGCGGGCGCGAGCTTCCCGGGCTTGAGCATCATCGAGGCGTATCAGCGGGCGGTGACCGAGTTGAACCGCTACCGGCAGCTGATGGGCCCGCGGCTCGCGCGTGACCATCCCTCCCAGACCTACCTGGAAGAGCTCGGCCGGCTCATCCAGCGTGAGGAGGCCGCCGCCGAGCGCGAGCGGGCGCGGGCGCAGCGGGAGGCCGAGCGGGCGGCGCGCCAGGCAGAACAACCGGCTGAGTGAGCGGAGCAGAACGATGATCGCACGCATCCTCATCGTGGCCGCCGGCATCGTCCTCGGGCTCCTGGCCTTCGGCGGGTCGACCGCAGAGGCGCAGGATCGCGCGGCGCGGCAGCCGCGGGTGATCCAGCTCGACGAGATCCGGATCGAGGGCCGGGTGCAGAAGCCCAACGCCTTCTACATCCTCAACCGCTCGAACCTCGGCTATGAGGTGCTCGATCTGCGGACGAGCTTCGTGCGCGAGGTGATCCGGTCGGTCCAGGACGAGCCGTTCTGACCCTCTTCCACGGCCTTCAGATCGCGCTCCTCGCGTTCGTGGTGGCGCTCGTGATCGAGCGGCTCCGCGCGCTCTGCTTTCGAGGCGCGCTCGACGCCGCGGCCATCCGCCGGGCGCTGCTCCGGCTCCTCGCGGCTGGGCGCCTCGACGACGCCCGGCGGCTCGCCCTCGGGGCGCGACCCGCGCTCGCGATCGAGCCGGCGCTCGCGCTGCTCGATCCCGACGTGCCGGACGATGAGCGCATCGGCGCGCTCGACGAGCGCCTCCTCGACCTCACCGAGCTCTCCCTGAGGCGGCTGCCTACGCTGCGGGTGCTGGCCAGCGTGGCCTCGGCGCTCGGGTTCATCGGCGGGGCGATCGAGATACACTGGGTGTTCGCCGGCGAGCACGGGCTCATGCGCCTCCAGGCCGGCCTGGTGGAGAGCATCGGCCTCTCGAAGGCCTTCCTCTCCATCGCGCTCGGCATCGCCACCTCGGGCTTCGCGCTCGGCTCGTGGATCGTCCTCCGCAAGCACGCCCGCGATCGCATCGCCGACGGACGGAGGCTCCTCGGGTCGGTGGAGGACGCCTTCGAGCGGATGGGATCGGCCTCTTAACTCGGCTGGACCTGCCGCCGGAGCCGGTGATACCTTGCCGACGCCAGAAAAAGTCGGGACCGAGACGGAACCTCTCCCTCCCGGCGACGTCAGATCCCCGCACCGGACAACTCGAGCGCCGTCGAATACACCGCGCTCGAGCGGGGGCGTGCCCTTCGCCGCGGACGGAGTTGGAGACAGAGGATGACGCAGAACGAGCAGCCCCAGCAGCGCACCCGCGGAGCCCGCCCCGGCGCGATGACGATGGCCATGCAGGCCGTCCAGACCCGGCAGAGCGGCCCGAAGGTCCTGCGCATCGGCCTGATCCAGGGGGGCAAGATCGTCGAGGAGCGGATCATCCGCCAGCGCGAGACGGTCACCGTCGGCGCCTCCGAGAAGAACCACTTCGTCGTTCAGGCGCCGGGCCTCAGCTCGCGCTTCGAGCTCTTCCAGCTGGTCGGTAACGACTACATCCTCAACTTCACCGAGGACATGCGCGGCCGCGTCGGCCTCGCGGCCGGCGTGCAGGAGTTCGAGCAGCTCCGCAAGAGCGGCGGCGCGCGCAAGGCGGACGGCTACTGGCAGGTCAAGCTCACCGACAACTCGAAGGGCAAGGTCGTCGTCGGCGACACTACGCTGCTCTTCCAGTTCGTGGTCCCCCCGCCGGTACAGCCTCGACCTCAGCTGCCGGCGGCGGTCGTCGGCGGCTTCGTCGCGGGCATCGACTGGCTCTTCACCGCCTTCATCATGTTCTCGTTCATGACGCACTTCGGGTTCGTCATTTACCTGGAGAACGCGGACTGGCCGGTCGAGCCGACGATCGCGACGATCCCGGATCGGATCGCGGAGATGATCTTCCAGGAGCCCGAGCCGCCCCCCACGCCTCCGCCGGTGGACGTCACCGAGGTGGAGACGGAGACGGAGACGGAGGTCGCCGATGCGGACACCGCGACGCCGAGTGAGCGGCCCTCGGGGCCGAGCGAGCCGAGCAGCGGATCGGGGTCGAGCGCCGGTGACTCCGACGCGCGCCTCGCGATCGAGCAGGCCCAGCAGCAGGTCGAGAACCTCCTCATCGGCGCCCTCGGGGCGAACGGCGCGTTCGCGGACGTGCTGCGTGAGGGCGCGGCGACGGGCAACTCGCAGGACCTGATGGAGCAGGCGCAGGGCGTCGGCGTGGCCAGCAGCGCCGAGGGCGGGCTGCGCGAGCGTGGAGGCGGCGGCGGCCTCGGGTCCGCGGGCGAGGGCCTCGGTGGTCTGCAGCGTCGCGAGGGCGCCGGTCAGCAGCAGGCCGAGGGGGAGCGCGTCGGCGAGCGGGTGATCCGCGGCCGCACGACCGTCGGCAGCCTCGAGGACGAGACGGGCTCGGGCATCTTCGACTCGAACCTCGTGGTCCGACAGCTTCGCCTGCGACAGTCGGCCATTCAGCGCTGCTACGAGCGTGAGCTCCGCAACAACCCGACCCTCAACGGCCGTGTGGTGGCGCGGTTCAGCATCCAGCCGACCGGGTCGGTGAGCGGCGCGTCGGCGACCGAGAACACGACCGGCAGCCCGGCGGTGGCGTCCTGCGTGATCAACGTCGTCCGCGGCCTGCGCTTCACCCCCGGCCCCGAGGGTGGCGCCGTCACCTACAGCTTCCCGTTCGTGTTCGCTCCGCAGAACTGACGATCGGAGGCTCGCCGGCGGGGCGTGGACGTTGAAGTCCGCGCCCCGTCGTACGTCCGTCGCCGGCGATATCTGGAAGGGCCTCGTGAACGCCCTCCGGCAGCAGCGCAACCGAACCCCACGCAATGATCGACACGGCCGAAGGTGCCGCGTTGACACACCAGAGCCGGCCGATATACTCGCCGCACTCCTCGGGAAGGGCTCTCCATGCTTGATGGTCGACGCGCGTTCATCGCGTTCTCATTTGCGGTCCTCCTCGGAGCCACGGGCTTCGGGCTGGCGATCGCGCAGGACGCCGAGAATGAGGCGCCGCCGGAGGAGACGGCGGGCGAGCTGCCGGTGACGCGCCGCGCGCAGCTGAGCTCCGCGGAGCAGGTCGCCGAGGCGGAGGCCACCGAGACGCGCGGGACCAACATCAGCCGCCGCGTGCTGACGATGCTCGACGAGGCCCGGCGTGAGCGCGACATCATCCGCGTGACCTGCCTCAACGACAAGCTCACGCAGATCAACGCGCACCTGCGCACCCTGCAGAGCCGCCGGGAGAACCTGCAGGACGCGGTGAACACCGGCGACGAGAGCCGCAGGAACCACGAGTTCACGGTCATCACCGTACTGGGCCAGCACTTCCGCACGCTCGAGCAAGAGGCGAACGCGTGCGTCGGCCAAGACATCTACGAGACGGGCACCACTCGCGTCGTGGTCGACATCGATCCGTCGACTCCCGAGGAGGACCTCGTCATCCGGGACCCCGGCCCCCCCGAGATCCCGTTCATCCCTCCGCCCGCCAGCGGACGGCTGTGAAGAATCGGTGACGCGGGACCCTGTTTCGAGGTAGGACCTGCCAGCGTCTCGATGCTATCGAGCCGCTCGAGGGAGACTTGGTGCGAATGGAACGACGGCTTGGCTTCAGCGCAGCAGTGATCGCCTCGGTGGTCCTCGCGCTTCCGTCTCTCGTCGAGGCGCAGGCTTGGCTGGACGACCGCGCGCGCACGGAGGGGCCGGGCTTTCGCCTGGGCGATCTCGAGCTGCACCCCGGCCTCGGCGTCGAGGTCGGGTGGGACTCGAACCTCTACTACGCCGATGACGACGCCGCGCTCCCGCCAGTCGACACGGGCATCCTGCGCGCTACCGCGCACCTGATGGTCTCGACCCGCGGCCAGCAGCGCCGCGAGGAAGGCGAGGCCGGCGGAGGCGAGGGCGCTCCGACCCCCCAGCCCACGATCGCCTTTCGCGGCGGGCTGAGCGGTTCGTTCTACTACTTCTTCGCCGACGAAGACCGCACCAACATGGAGCTCGACGCGTCCCTGGCGCTGACGATCCTCCCCGGGCGCACGTTCTCGATCGGCCTCTACGAGGACTTCGGCCGCTCGATCCGACCCTTCACGGAGAACTCGGCGATGCGCGCGAGCTTCGCGCGGATCCAGAACACGGCGGGCGTCGATCTCAACTTCGCCACCACCGGTGAGGTGCTGAAGATTACGGCCGGGTATCGCTTCGGCCTCGACTTCTTCGAGGCCGCCGAGTTCCAGTACGGCAACAACTTCCGCCACACGATCTCGCTGGCGGAGACGTTCCGCTTCCTTCCCCAGACCGCCATCATTCACGACACCGCGTTCGTGGTGGGGGACTACTGGGACACGGCGCGCCCCGCCCCGACCACCGTCAACGACGGCTTCTTGATTCGGAGCCGCATCGGCTTGAACGGCGCGTTCACCAGCAACTTCTCGGTCCTGGCGATGGCCGGCTACGCGGCGGGCTTCTTCAACTCGCCGGCCCTTGCAGCGTACGACCAGGAGTACGAGTCGCTCGTCGCTCAGCTCGAAGCCCGCTGGCAGATCATCCCTGCTGCGCGCCTGGTGTTCGGCTACAACCGCGACTTCCAGCCCTCGTTCGTCGGCAACTTCTACCGAGTCGATCGGGGCTACGCGAACTTCCAGACCACCATCGGCGGCGCGTTCCTCCTCGGGATCGAGGCATCGTTCGGCGGCTACGAGTTCGGCACCGTGGTGCTGAACGACGGAATGACGACGACGTTCGAGCCCCGGATGGACCTGCGCTTCATCGGGACTCTCTTCGCGGAGTACCGGTTCACCGAGTGGCTCGGGGTGAACGGCACGGTGCGCTACACCGGCAACTTCACGGATTTCGCCTACCGGATCGATGTCCGTCCGGCCCCGTCGCCCGTCATCGACCCCGCCGGGTACAACAAGGTCGAGCTCTGGCTCGGGGTGCGCGTCTTCTACTGAGCGTGCGGGCCGCTGGCGCCTCCGGGCGAGTGAACGTAGACCACGCGCGAGGCCACCAGACCTCCACGAGGCCTTCACGGATGCGCGCGGTTCGGAACCATGCAGCCCTCGCGCTGCTCCTCTCGACGACGGTGCTCGGCTGCGGGCCCGGAGGCCTCAGCACGCGTCCGCCCTCGACCGGGCGGGACGACACCACGCTCGGCGCGGGGGACCTCTTCGACGTCCGCGTGTACGGTGAGGCGGACCTCACCTCCAACTACCGCGTGGCGCAGGACGGGACCATCGACTTCCCCTACATCGGGCGGGTCGAGGTGGCCGAGCTCGAGCCCACCCAGATCGCCGACCTCCTCGAGGAGCGACTGCGCGACGAGGGCATCCTGGTCAACCCGCAGGTCTCGGTGCTGGTCACGGAGTACGGCAGCAAGCGGATCACCGTGAGCGGCGCGGTGCGCCAGGGAGGGAACTACCCGCTCGCGCCGGGCCTCACCGCCCTGCAGGCCGTCGGCCTCGCGGGAGGGACCACCGATCTGGCCAACCGCAACGCCGCCATCCTGACCCGCCGCGTCGACGGGGAGATGCGCCGCTACCAGGTCCCCCTCGACAGCATCACGGTCGGCGCCGCCGAGGACTTCCGCGTGCAGCCGGGCGACATCATCTTCGTCCCCGAGCGCGTCTTCTGATTCCGGGCCACGATCGCAGCAGCCACTCACCTCGGGTGGTACGCTGCCGTGGTGTCCGACTCGTTCGAGGAGCGCGCCGCGCGACGGCGGGCCAGCTGGACCGGCGGGGTCGCCGCGTCGTTCGAGGAGATGGCTGACGCCGACCTCGAGTTCTGGCTGCGGGCCACGCCGGGCGAGCGCATCCGCGCGGTGTACCAGCTGAACCTCGAGATCGACGCGATCAAGGGTGGCGATGGATCTCCCTCTCGACTTCAGAGATCTCTTGGAGGCGTTCGCTCGCGAGGGCGTTGAGGCTGTCCTCGTCGGTGGGTACGCGGTCGCCTTCCATGCCCGCCCCCGCGCGACGAAGGACATCGACCTCGTGCTCGCCGGCGACGGCGACAACCTCGCCCGCGCTGCGGACGCGCTCACGAGCTTCGGCGCGCCGCGCAACGTGGTGGACGCCGTTCGCACCCTCGACGAGGGAGAGATCGCATACCTCGGTCAGCCCCCGCTTCGCATCGACCTCCTTCGCACCATCGAAGGAGTCGACGCCGAGGGGCTGTTCCAGCGCGCCGTCACGACGAGCTTCGACGGTGTGCCCCTGCGGGTCATCTCGCTGGCGGATCTCGTGGCCAACAAGCGCGCGGTGAACCGACCCCAAGACCGCCTCGACGTCGAGCTCCTCGAGAAGGTCCAGCGGCGACGAGCCCGCTGAGGGGGTCAGCTCGGGGGCGGGCTGGGGGGCTGGTGGCCCTCTGGGGAGTCGTCGCCGGGCTCGTCGGCCTGGTAGTAGCCCTCGCGGCGGTAGTAGTAGTAGTAGTCGCCCGCGCCGTAGCCCTTGCGCTTCGGGTCCACGTCGTTGAGCACGCCGCCGACGACGTTCGCGGTGACGTCGCGCAGCTGGCGCAGCGCCGCGGCAAGCGCGTCGCGCGTCGTGGAGTGGGCCTTGATGACGACGAGTGCCGCGTCGAGCTGCGGGGCGAGGACCGCGGCGTCGGTCACCGCGCCGAGGGGAGGGCTGTCGAAGATCACGCGGTCGTAGCGCTCGAGCGCCTCGCGCACGAGCTCGCCGAAGCGCTGGCTGTGGAGGAGCTCCGACGGATTCGGCGGGATGGGGCCGCAGGCCAGCACGTCGAGGTTCGGGATCGCCGTCGATTGGGCGACGTCCTTGAGCCGCGCCTCGCCCACGATGACCGACGTGACCCCGCGCGCGCTCGAGACGCCGAACGCGCGGTGCACGCGCGGGCGGCGCAGGTCGGTGTCGACCAGGAGCACCCGCTTGCCGCTCTGGGCCAGCGAGATGGCGATGTTCGCCGTCACCGTGGTCTTGCCCTCGCGCGGGCTCGCGCTGGTCACCACCATCGTGCGGAGCGGCTCGTCCGCGCTCATGAACGTGAGGTTCGTGCGGATGGTGCGGCAGCACTCGGCCGCCGCGCTCATCGGGTGGCTGTGCACGAAGAGATCGCGCGAGATCCCGCTCGCGGCCGGCGCCTGCTGCTGCCTGCGCCGCTTCTTGCCGTTGTTGCCCCGACCACTGCCTCGCGCGTAGGTCGGCTGCAGCTCCTCGCCCTCGTCGATGCGAGGGAGGATGCCGAGCACGGTCAGCCCCGTGTGCTCGACGTCGGCCACCGACTTCAGGCGGCGATCGAGCCGGCTCAGCAGGAACGCGAGCGCGAGCCCGAGCGCGAAGCCCGCGCCGATGCCGCCCGCCGCGTTGCTCGTGAACTTCGGGCTGATCGGCACCCGCGGCTCGAGCGCGCGATCCACCGGCCGCACGAAGGTCGCCTGGTGCCGCCGCGTCAGGGCCGTCTCGGTCGTGCGCTCGAGCACGAGGTTGTAGAGCCGCGCGTTGTTCTCGCGCTCGCGGTTCAGCCGCTGGTACTCGATCTCGCGCAGGTTGAGCTCGAGGCCCGCCGCGTGCGCGCCGTCGAGATCGGTGCGGTGGCCCTCCTCGATGCGGCGCACCTCGTCGACGTCGGCCTGCGCTGCGCGCAAGAGGCCCTGGAGCTCGGCGCGCATCTGCGCGCGCAGCTCCTCGATCTCATCGGCCAGCGTCTGCATGCGCTGGTGATTCGGACCGTAGCGGCGCGAGAGGCTCTCCTGCTCGGCCACCTTCGCGCGGACCGCGACGCGCATCCCGTTCAGCGCCTCGTTCTCCGGGAACGCCGCGGCCGAGGCCTCGACGTCGTTGCCCGAGACCAGCGCGCGGATGCGCGAGGCCCGGGCCTCGAGCTGCCGCCGGCGGCTCCGCGCCTCCTGCAGCTTCGTGTTGTGGTGCACGATGTCGGCGGCCAGGATGTTCTGGCGATCCTCCATCGAGACCGAGAGCACGTTGTGCTCCTGCTTGAAGTGATGGAGCGCCAGCTCGGACTGGTTGAGGCGCGTCCGCAGCTCGTCGCTCTGCTCGCCGAGCGTCTCCTCGGCCAGGTCGGTCGACCCCGAGCGATCCTCGAGCGTCTTCGCGATGTACTCGTCGGCCAGCCGGTTGGCGATGGTGGCGGCCCGCTCCGCGTCGGCGTCGGTCACGCGGATCGCGACGATGCGCGTGTCCTCGACCGCCTCCACCGTGAGCCGGCCCTGCAGCACGCGCGCGGCGTCCGCCACCGAGGCGCCCTCCCAGTCGTCCCGAGCGTCCTCCGGGACCCCGAAGAACGCGGCGTTGGTGTGGAGATCGAGCTCCTCGACCACCCGCTCGGCCACCGTGCGGCTGGCGATGATGCGGTTCTGGGTCGCGAAGAACTCGCGGCTCATCCAGAACGACCCGATCGGGTTGGCCACGTCCTCGACCTCGCTGCCGAGCGGGGTCACCGGGTGCGGGTCGTACTCGATGGTGCAGGTGGCCTGGTAGACCTTCGGCTGCCGCAGCGTCCAGAAGATGACCACGGTCCCGACCACCGCCGTGATGCCGAGGATCAGCCACTTGTAGGTCCACAGCACCTGGAGGTACTCGCGTACGTCCAGGCCTCCTCCCTCCTCGGCGGGCGG
>JAEZBP010000174.1 GCA_023427125.1 Pseudomonadota bacterium
TCCGCGCTGACCTGTTCAACGGCCGCTGGGAGTCGCGTACCCGCGAGCTGCTGGCCGCATAGCCCCGATCGCCGGGAGCCGCGCCCGTCGCCGTGCGCGCGGCGTGACAGCCGCCGCGCCGCCGCCCTTTGATGCGCGCATGGACGACGCTGCCCTCGCGCGAATTCTTCGAGACATGGGCTGGAAGGCCACTCCCCACGGCGAGCAGACCCACCGCGTCGTGCGGGCGACCGACGAAGGCGATCTCGTCGTCTACGTGCGGCTGACCGACAACTGGCTCATCGGCTCGGTCGTACCCTTCCTGACGACGAAGGGGGACAACTCGTTCGAGCTCGCGCGCTGGCTGCTCCGGATGAACCGGGACATGTACCAGTGCAAGTTCGCGTACGACGAGGACGGCGACGTCGTGCTCACGGTGGAGCTGCCGACGGAGTCGCTCGACGCGACCGAGGTGAAAGGCGCGCTCGCGACCCTCGTCGAGCACGCGGTCGAGCACCGGGCGACGCTGCGCAAGGCCGCGTCGCCGGCGTGATGCCTGGTCGCTCCCGCGCGTGATCCGCGGTAGAACAGCGCCGAATGCGGATCGAGGTGGATTCGGTGCTCCGTCACCCGCGCCCCGCGGTCTTCGCGGCCTACCGCGATGACCTCCGCGCCCTCTCCGAGTACATGCCGAACGTCCGCCGGATCGACGTGCTCGAGCGCATCGAGGACGGCCCCGTCGTGCGCCTGCACAACACCTGGCACGGCGGAGTGGAGATCCCGGCGAACCTCGCGCAGAAGCTCGAGGAGCGCTTCCTATCGTGGGACGACTACGCGATCTGGAGCGAGCCGACCTGGTCGTGCGAGTGGACCATCGAGCCCCACGCGCTCCGCGAGGCGGTGCGCTGCAAGGGGCGCATCGACTTCGTCGAGCTCGGCACGGGCAAGACGCGGATCGAGCTCAGCGGCGATCTCTCGTTCGAGCTCGCGCGCGTGCGCGGCGTGCCCGCTTTCCTCGCGGGCTCGCTCGGGCGCACGGCCGAGAGCTTCTTCCTGCGGGCCATCACCGCGAACCTCGAGGCCGTGAACGATGCGCTGGCGGCGTATCTGCGGGAGGACACCGTTGCCTGAGGCTGGCGCCGGCTCGCGCATCGGATAGTCTTCGGCCCCGGGGGACATGCCGGATACGAAGCAGCGCGAGCCGCAGATCGCGACATCTCTGGTGAACGGCGTACGCCGCACGCTCATCGAGGACGGGCGGTGGGAGCGAATCGAGGAGGACGTGCTCGCGCGCGCGCCGGAGCTAGCCGACTGGCTCGCGGCGGCGGAGCGCGCCGAGTGGGTCAGCCTCGAGCGCTATCTGCTCTTCATGGACACGCTCCTCGGTGTGCTCGGCGTCGAGGCGCTCGCGACGCTCGGCGCGACGCGCCTCAAGGAAGACGTCGACGTCGGGGCGCTCGCGCGGATGCTGCGCGCGTGGCTCCGCGAGTTCCGGAGCGACGCGAGCGCGCTGCTTCGCGTCGCGCCGCACGCCTGGCAGGCCGCCACTCGCAACGCCGGGCGCATGGTGGTCGTGGACTCCACGCCCGGGCACATGTCCTTTCGCGTCGAGAGCCCTCCCCCCGCGGTGATCGAGCGCCGCGGATGGCATGTCTTCCTCGAGGGCTTCGGCGGGGAGCTGCTGCGCCAGTCGGGCCGTCAGGGCTCGTTCTCGATCGGGCCGGAGGCAGGCTCGCTCTCGCTGGCAGCCACCTGGTCCGAGTCCGGATCCACGCGGGGTTGATCCGAGCCAGGCTGATCCGAGCCGGGCTGATCCGAGCCGGGCTGATCCGAGCCGCGCTGATCCGAGTCGGGCTGATCCGAGCCGGGCCGATCCGCATTGGCGGAGCGGAGGCGAGCGAGCCGCGCCCCGAGCTTGATCTCGAAGCCTGCGTTCGCGGGCTCGTAGTAGCGACGCGAGGCGAGCGCCTCGGGCAGATAGCTCACGCCCGCGGCGTGCCCGCCCTCGGCGTGGGGATAGCGGTAGCCTTCGCCGTAGCCCCACTCCTTCATCGCGGCGGTCGGCGCGTTGCGCAGGTGCATTGGCACCGGCAGCGGCCCATGCGCGCGTACGTCCTCCTGCGCGCTCGTCCACGCCACGTAGCTCGCGTTCGACTTCACGGTGCTCGCCAGGTACGCGCAGCACTGCGCCATCGCGAACATGCCCTCGGGCATCCCGAGCCGGCGGAACGCCGCGTCGGCCGCCATCGCCAGCGCGAGCGCCTGGGGGTCGGCGTTGCCCACGTCCTCGCTCGCGAAGATGATCATCCGGCGCAGCACGAAGAGCGGATCGTCGCCCGCCTCGAGCATCCGCATCATCCAGTACATCGCGGCGTCGGGATCGTTGCCGCGCATCGACTTGATGAACGCGCTGACGACGTTGTAGTGCTCCTCGCCGCTCTTGTCGTAGAGGAGCGTCTTCTCGGCGAGCGCCTCACGGACCAGCGATTCGTCGAGCGGGCGGCGGCTCGCGGCGGCCTCGCGCGCGGCGAGCTCGAGCACGTCGAGGGCGCGCCGCGCGTCGCCGCGAGCCAGCTCGGCGATGATCGCGAGGGTGCCGCCCTCGGCCCGGACGCCGAGCGCGCCGAGCCCGCGATCCCGATCGGCGAGCGCGCGAGAGAGCAGCTCCGCGATCGCCTCCGGCGCGAGCGGCTCGAGTCGGAACACCCGGGCGCGAGAGAGGAGCGCGGCGTTCACCGCGAACGACGGGTTCTCGGTCGTCGCGCCGATCAGGACCACCGTGCCCTTCTCGACGTGCGGCAGGAGCGCGTCCTGCTGCGCCTTGTTGAAGCGGTGGATCTCGTCGACGAAGAGGATCGTGCGCCGCCCGTAGAGGCGCTTCTGCTCGGCCGCGGCGGCCACGATCTTTCGCAGCTCCGGGACGCCGCCGAGCACCGCACTGAACGCCTCGAAGCGCGCCTTGGTCTCGGCCGCCACCACCCGCGCGAGCGTGGTCTTGCCGGTGCCCGGCGGGCCCCAGAGGATCATCGACGGAACGCGATCGGCCCGGATGACCTTCTCGAGCAGGCGCCCCTTCCCGATCAAGTGCGCCTGCCCGACCACCTCGGAGACCGCGCGAGGGCGCATCCGCTCCGAGAGCGGCGTGCCCTCGGGATCGCGATCGTGCGCGTGGTCGAACAGGTCCATCGTGCAGACGAGAATCTAGCCGTGGGCCCTCGGGCACGCTCCCAAACTTTTTCGCGGCGTGGAGCGTCCAAGCCCGCGAGCCCAACGCTCCGGGAGGTCACGATGCGCAACCTGCTCGAGATGATCTACGAGTACCAGCTGCTCCGCTCGAAGGAGCGCAACCTGTCGATCGCGCTCGAGGACGGCGAGCGCGTCCGCTTGATCGGCCTGCATCGGCTCTTGCAGGGCGAGGCGATCGATCCCACCTCGCGCCGCGATCTGGCGCGCGTGAGGCTCTCGATGCCCGTGCAGTTCACGATGCGCGGCGGCTTCGAGAGCGGCGAGCTCCGCGATCTCTCGGGCGGCGGCTTCTGCGTCGTGACCGCGCTGGCGCCTCCCGAGGGCACGCGCATCGTGCTCCGCGTGACCGATCCGGCCTCGGGGCGCGAGTACGTCTTCCCGTGCACGGTGGTGTGGCGCGCCTCGCGCGGACCGGCCCGAATGGGCGTGGAGATCGATGGCGTCCCCCACTGCTCGCCGATCGCCGAGGAGGACACCGGCGTCTGGCGCCGGAGCCTGCGCTTCGGTGACGCGCCCGACGAGCCGATGGTCGCGTGATCCGCTGCCTGATCAGCGCATGATCTTGAGGCGCGTGGGCCCCTTCGACGGAGGGGCCTTCGTGCCGCCCACCCGCTCGAAGTGCCGTCGCGCGACCGCCTCTGCCAAGCTCTCGGCTGCGCCGCGGAACGCGCGCGCCACCTCGGAGTCCGGACGCGCGGTGACGACGGGCATGCCCTTGTCGCCCCACTCGCGCACCTCGGCGTCGATCGG
Organism: Pseudomonadota bacterium; assembly: GCA_023427125.1. GTDB lineage: Bacteria > Myxococcota_A > Polyangia > Polyangiales > Sandaracinaceae > JAEZBP01. Next base: position 3,976 of record JAEZBP010000174.1, read on the forward strand.
GATCTGCGCGAGGAGCGGCGCCTCGGCGAAGTCCGCGACCTTCTGTCCGCCGCCCTTGCCGAAGAGCTCGTGCCGCACGCCCGCGGTGTCGATGAACCAGCTCATGTTCTCGATGACCCCGAGCACCGGGAGGCCGAGCTTGCTGCACATCGAGACCGACTTGTAGACGTCCTGCAGCGCGACCTCCTGCGGCGTCGTCACGATCAGCGCGCCGGTCACCTTGAGCTTCTGCGCCATGGTGAGCGCGACGTCGCCGGTCCCCGGCGGCAGATCGAGCACGAGGTAGTCGAGCTCGCCCCACTCGACGTCGGTGAGGAACTGCGAGAGCGCGCCGTGCAGCATCGGCCCGCGCCAGACCACCGCCTGCTTCTCGTCCTCGAGCAGGAAGCCGATGCTCATCATCGAGACGCCGAAGCGCTCGAGCGGCAGCATCCGCTTGCCGTCCTTGCTGACCGGGTGGCCGTTCACGCCCATCATCGTCGGGATCGACGGGCCGTAGATGTCGGCGTCGAGGAGCCCGACCCTCAGGCCGAGCTGCTTGAGCGCGAGCGTCAGATTCACCGCCGTCGTGCTCTTGCCGACGCCGCCCTTGCCGCTCATCACGAGGATCACGTTCTTCACGCCGGGGATCGGGTCGTCGCCCATGACCTCCCGGGTCGGGACCTGCGCCTCGAAAGCGAGCTCGGCCGAGGCCTCGAGCGGCGCGAGCGCTCGGCCGACGCGTGCCCGCACCTCCTCCTGCAGGCGCTCGGAGGGGCTCGCGAGCCGCACCCTCGCGCGGACGAAGCGGCCCTTCACCTCGACGTCACAGAGCGTCTCGATGTCCAGCATCGGCTTCTCGAAGATCGGATCGACGACGCTCTTCAGCGCGTCGAGGACGGCATCACGGCTCAGCTCGCTCATCTCTGATTTCCTCGCGCCCCGTGCATAGGAGTAGGGCCACCGAGCGTCAAGGACGCGCAGTCATGACGCACCGTGGCGTGAGCGTCCTCTCCCCTCGTCTCCTCGCTCCCTTCCATTTCCGCGGACCGGGACTGAGGTAGGGGAGCCGATGGTTGGGAGGGTAGATATGAACGTCACCTGGGAAGAGAACGTGTTCGCGACGCTCGAGGATCTCGACGAGGCGGGGCAGGAGCGCGCGGCGGGGGTCGGGACCATGCAAGCGAGCGGGGTTCCGGTCACCATTGTGCGGGAGGCTGAGCAGGAGGCCGACGAGCCCGAGCTCGTCGCGAGCGGCATGCCCAACCTCGAGGAGCTCGAGCTCGAGGTTCAGCCGCCTCGGCTGGCCTGACCCAGGCGCTCGAGGCCGCGATCGAGGGCGCTCCGGTCGAGGGCACGACCCCAAGCGCGCGGATCGGAGAGCGCCTTCATCGTGCACGCCGCGCGGAGCGCGCCTGCCACCCGACCCCGGAGCGGCTCGGGCGGATCGTGCTCGGCGAGGGCGAGCGAGACGGCGATCTTCTCGGCGTCGAGCTCCTCCCGGTGAAGCGCGCCAGCGACGCGCGCGTGGAAGGGCGCGCCTCGCGACGCCTGGATCCGCGTGAGCGCATAGAGGAGGCGCGCGCGCTCGTCGGAGTCGCTCGTGCCGGTCAGCAGCGCGACGAGGAGGCGCTCGAGCTCGCCGTCGGCGCTCGGGAAGCGGGCGCAGAGGAGCGCGGCGAGGCGCGCCGCGGCAGGATCGCGCGCCGTCGAGGCGTGGCGGATCATGCGGGGAAGCGCGTCTCGATAGCGCTCGTAGGCGGCGCGGTCTCGCTCCTCGGGACCGGAGCGAGGCGGATCGTCGATGGCGGCGAGCAGCGCGAAGAGCCGCGCGAGCAGCGCCGACGCTCCCGGGTACCCCTTCGCGCTCGAGAGCGTGAGCAAGTAAGGCAGCGCCTCCGCTCCGTGAGCTCGCACGACCGCCGCCACCGCGTCGAGCCCTCGCGTGCGGGTGAGCGCATCGCTCGAGAGCAACGAGGCGAGGAGCGCGGCGACCGGCGCGCTCGGAGGATCGGGCAGCTCGCTGAGCCACCCCTCACGAGGCGAGTCCACCAAGGCGACCGTCAGCGCTTCTTCACGGCGCCGGCCGGGGGGTTGTCTCGCTCGTGGGTCATCGGGGCCGATTATAGAGGAGCGCGCGCTGCGCCGGTACGGAGCGCGCGGGTGTGTTCCACCCATCACGGGTCTGCGGCGATCCTGGCCGCCATACAGGGTTATGCTCGCGGGGCATGGGGCCGGTGGAAGTGGAGACGGTGGAGGAGCTGCTCGAGTCGCGCCGGGCCGTCTTCATCGCGCGCGCTCGCTACGCGTACTTCTTCGTCGACCCCGAGCTCGCCGGCTTCTTGGCGTGGGGGCGCATCGTCAGCGAGGACGCGACCGAGGGCATGCGCATGTTCGCGCGGGTCGCGGAGACCGCGCCACGCGGCTTCCTCGGGGACTTCGGCGCGGTCGCCCACGTGGACAGCGACGCGGCGCGGATCGTCGGCGAGTCGATCGAGCGGCGGCTCGCCAAGCGCGTCGGCTACGATCTCGTGCAGGCGGTGGTGCACCCCGCGGGGCTCCACGGAGCGCTGGTGGCGGGCTTCTTCAGCGTGTTCCCGCCCGGCTTCCCGCACCGCGTGTTTCCGTCGCGAGGCGAGGCGCTCGCGTGGCTCGGCCGCGAGGACGCGAGCGCGCTGGTGAGCGCGATCGAGGCGAGCGCGCAGGCCAAGCAGGAGCTGCCCGACGAGGTGCGCCGCCTGCGCGAGCTCCTCCTGGCCGAAGCGGTCGGCGCGTGGACGCTCGACGCGGCGGCCCAGTCGCTGCACGTCGCCAAGCGCACCCTGCAGCTGCGGCTCGAGCAGGCGGGGACGAGCTTCCGCGAGGAGCTCGCCGCGGTGCGCCTCGCGCGGGTCTTGGATCGGCTGCGCGGCGAGGACAAGCTGCTCGCCATCGCCATCGACACCGGCTTCACCTCCGCGCAGCACTTCAGCCGCTGGTTCCGCAGCCACACCGGCATGACCCCCAGCGAGTACCGAAAGAGCGCGGACGACGACGCGCCGAACAGCGAGTGACGGCGACGCTCGCGCGCGTCGCGAGCGGGCCACCTCGCGGTGGCCGCGTCTTTCACTCGAAGCCGGGCGGCTCCCCCGCGCATCGCTCTCCGGCCCGGCGCACGAGCTCGGAGGCGACGTAGCGGCGATTCGCGGTCGCGTAGGGCTCGCCGAGCGCGGCCTCCGCCACCTCGTGCGCGCTGACGAGCACCCACCCCTCGCTCTCGCCCTCGGTCACGCGGCGCAGAACGATCGCGCGATCGGACACGAACTCCATGCCCTCGAAGCAGCACACGTTCTCGTCGCACGTGACGCCGCCGATGTCGGGATGCGCGGCGAACGCGAAGACGCGCTGCACGTGATCGCGGAGCCAGCGCGCGCTCAGACCGCACGCGAGCATGCTCGCCTCCCCCGACGTGCTCGGGTACGGCGGATCGCGCCCCTCGTCGTCTGCGCTCTTCGCATACGCCACGCCGCGCTCGACATCGATCCGCGGCTGCGCCGAGACGTCGCCCGCGAGCCAGCGGGCCATGGCCTCGATCAGCGCCTGCGCCTCCGCGTCGGAGAGATCGACGACCGTGCCCTCGGGGAGCCAGTCGGTCTCGCACTCGCCGGCGCGGACGCGGAGCTCCATCTCGCTCGCGTCCTCGATCGGCGGAAGCTCGTCACGCGGGCACGGCGCCGCGGGCGGCGGGGCGGCCGGCGTACAGCCGGCGAGCACGAGGGTAAGGGCGAGGGTGCGTCGCATGTCGTCCTCTCAGCGCGGGGAGCAACCGCTCGGCGCTCGAGCTTGATTCCCGAGGCCCGAGCCGGCCGCTCAGGACGGGTCGGCGCAGCAGCGGAAGCCGGTCGAGTAGTCGCGGTGATCGAAGTCGTGGGCGGTCGTGCGGTAGAGGCAGCCCTCGCCGTTGATGCGAGTGTCGACGTAGAAGCCGCCGCGAAAGGTGCCGGCCGGATCGGCGGTCCACTCGTGCAGGTTGCCCATCATGTCGAGCACGCCCTCGGCGCTCGCGCACTCCTCGTGCGCGCCCGTGCGCGCGAGCGAGTCGGGCAGCTGGTTGATGCAGGCGTCGTCGAGGCGAGACCAGATCCACTCTTCGCTGGTGCCGAAGCGCTCGATCACGGGGTGCACGGCGCGCGCGTCGTTGCAGGCGCCGTCCTGGCGGGTGTCGCCGTAAGGATAGGTGGAGCCGGCCGCGCCGCGGCACGCCAAGAGCCACTCCGCGTCGGTGCAGAGGCGCTTGCCGGCCTCCTCGCACGCCGCCGCGGCGCGACGCCCGCTGATGTAGGCCTGCGGCACCGCCGCGGCGATCGACACCGCGCGCACCCGCGCGCTGCCCGGATCGTGGTAGGGCGAGGCGCTCGTGCCGTCCTCGAAGACGAGGCTCGCCTCGTAGCGGTCGATGCAGAGCTCGGCGCCGACGCGCACCATCCCGGGGAGACAGCCAGGGTCGCCCGGCGCCTCGACCAGCCCCTCGTTCGGAGTGGGCCTCGCCGTCGGATCGCAGGCGCCGGTGGCGGTGGTGCAGCACTGGACGTCGGAGGGGCCCGGGCAGAGGCCGGGCGTCGACACGCCGACGCAGCGCGAGACGAGCTCGCAGCGGCCGGCGACGCCGCCGGCGGTGCACGGGGTGCCGATCGGCCCGCCGTCGGCCATCGCGTCGATCGCGACGTGCGCGTCCATCGGCTCGCCTGCGTCGAGCGGAGACGCGTCGTGCGGAGACGCGTCGTGCGGAGACGCGTCGCCTGGACCGGCGTCCAGGCGGGGCGAGGCGTCGTGCGGGGCGCCAAGCGTGGGTGTGCACGCGCTGATCAGCATGACGGCGAGGGCGGTGCGCACGGCGCGGCCATCCTGCGCGAGCGCGGCCGCCGCGGCAATGCGAGGTCGCGCGCAGGTTGCGAGCCGGGGCCGGCTGGCCACACCATGGCCCCGATGAGAGAGAGCTCCGCGCTCCGATGGATCCTCGCTGTGATGCTCGTCCTCTCCGGCTGCGAGGGTGGCGGCGGGGAGGACGCGGGCGCGCAGGGAGACGCCGCGCTCGCGGACGGCGGCAGCGACGCGGCCCCGCCGACGACGTGTCCCGTCGGCAGCGCGCGCATCGAGGAGCGCTGCGATCCCGAGCTCGTGCCTTGCGGCGGCGAGCTCTCCGGCGAGCACTGCTACGCGGAGGTGTGCTTCGAGAAAAACGAGCTGCTCCGCGAGCCGCTCATGCAGCCGGGGATCCCCGACGGCTGCACGGTCGACGACCTCGAGCTCCGGGGCTCGACGGGCACGATCGAGGGCTCCCTCGCGTTCTCGGGCGGCGAGCTCGCGCGGCGCGTCACGAGCGCGGTGACCGGCACGCTCTGGTTGCCGGCGCGCTGCCAGATCGTCGCTGGCGACTGCGACGTGATGACGTCGTTCTTCCGCGGGGCGCTCGCCCCGAGCGGGTGGGCCACGTGCGAGGCCGACGCCGGAGGCTGCGAGTGCGACCTCGAGCTCGAGTGGGAGGCCGAGGGCGCGAGCACCTACACGATCGAAGGCGAGACGATCGTGACCGGCGACGGCCTGCGCTTCGACTACTGCGTCGAGACCGAGGGCGGCTTGCGCGTGCGAGAGGCGTCCGAGCCCGGCCTCGCCACGGCAGTCCCGGCTCCTGGCTGAAGGATCGTCGCGAGGTCGCCAGCCGACGGAGCGGCTGGACACCGGCAGCGCCGACCGGAAGCAGGACCGCTCCGCTCGGCCGCGCGCGCGAGAGGCGCGCCGGCCAGCACGGCGTTGAGGTGAGGCCCGGGGGGCTACGGTCGCTCGTGGTGTCCGTCTCGTGCGCAAGGCCGGGCGGGCTCACGGGGGAGGGACATGGGCGTCGGAAGAACGTGCGGGCTGGCGCTCGCGTTGGTGCTCGCGCACGGAGCGAGCGCGCGAGCGCAGGAGCTCGTGGTGCGCACGCTCGAGCATGGCGAGTGGCCGCGCGCCATCGCCGCGATGCAGCACGATCCGCGCGCCGTGCGCGTGCCGGTGCACGTCGTCGTGGATCAGCGCGTCGCCGATCGGACCTTCGTGCGGGCGCCCTGCGGTCGCTACGTGCTCCTGCTCGACGCGCCGGGCCAGCGCGCGTTTCGCGCAGGCGCCTGCGATCCGCGCACCGGCGCGACCGAGCTCTACCTCGTCGATCGCCGCGCGCTCTTCGACGAGCTCGCCCGCCCGCGGCCGATCCGACTGGCGGTCTTCCAGATGCGCCCCTCGACGACGCCGCAGCCCGTCCGCGTCGCGACGCCCCTCGTCGAGGCCGGCTCCGCGATCGAGGCGTCCGCGCCGAGCGTCGAGCTGCGCTGCGGCGTGGCGCTCGAGCCCTACGTCACCGATCCCGTGAGCGGCGAGCGGGTCCGCGCGCTGCCCGGGCGCTTCGCGCTGCGCCCGATCGGCGAGGGCGCGCGCGTCACGGCGAGCTCGGAGGGGTGGCTCGTCTCCGGTGCGTCGCTGCGCTTCGCGTACGAGCTCGTCGATCGCCAGAGCGGCGCCGTCGTGCACCGCGATTCGGTCGCGATGCGCTGCAGCCGCGGGCTCGAGACGGAGGAGGACGCCGCGCCGCGACCGCTCGGGACCAGCGCTCCCGGCTTCCCGATCGAGCGCGTCCTGGCGGGCGGCGTGTCGCAGCACACCGGGCGCTGCGGCGGCGAGAGCGCGCCCGAGCACGTCTACACGCTCGAGATCGATCGGCCGATGTGGCTCTCGCTCCGCGTGGAGAGCCGCTTCGACGCGGCGATCTACCTGCGCAACGAGCGCGGGGACGAGCTCGACTGCAGCGTGGTCCGCGGCCAGCCGGGCGAGGTGAGGCTCCCGCGCGCGTGGGCCCAGCTCGCGCCGGGCACCTACTACGTGGTCATCGACGGCACCGGACCGCCGCCCGAAGACGGCTGGTATCGCCTCGCGATGGACTTCCTGCGCCTGCGATAGCTCGTCGCCGGAGAGCGTGTAGCGAACCGACGCTCCGCGGCCTAGCCCGGATCATTCACGAGTGCGCCCTGTCACACCGCATCCCGCCGGAAGCATTGGCCGTGCGTCCGATGCTCGCTCGTCACGTAGAAGAACTACGCTCCTCGCTGTGCGTCGGGCGTGCGACCAAGCCTCCTCGACGAACTACGGCCTGCCCCTGGCGCCCTCGTGAAAATCCGGGCTAGAGGAGAGCGCATGTCGGGGTTCCCGATGCTCCGCGTGCGTGCGGTCTCGAGGGCCCCCGTGCGGCCCGAGCGCCGGTACGTCCTCTACTGGATGATCGCGTGTCGTCGTGCGCACGACAGCTTCGCGCTCGACCGCTGCGTGTCGTGGGCGCGGGAGCTCGACCGGCCGCTCGTCGTGCTGGAGGCGCTGCGCTGCGGCCATCGCCACGCGAGCGAGCGCCTCCATCGCTTCGTGCTCGACGGCATGATCGACAACGCCGCGGCCTTCGAGCGGGCCGGCGTCACCTACCTGCCCTACGTGGAGCGAGCCCCTGGAGAGGGGCGCGGGCTCTTGCGCGCGCTCGCCGAGCACGCGTGCGTGGTGGTCACCGACGAGTACCCGACCTTCTTTCTTCCTCGCATGGTGGACGCCGCGGCCGGGCAGCTCTCGGTGCGCCTCGAGGCGGTGGATGGAAACGGGCTCCTCCCGCTGCGCGCGGCGCGGCGCGCCTTTCCCCGCGCGTACGGCTTCCGCCGCTTTCTCCAGCGCGAGCTGCCGCACCACATCGACGACGCTCCGTCGCGCGACCCGTTCGCGGCGCTCGAGCGCGCTCCGAGACCTCGGCTCCCGAGCCTCCGCGCGTGGCCGATGACCTCGGCGCGCGAGCTCGGCCGCCCGTCGCTCGTCGCCGAGCTCCCCATCGACCACGAGGTCGGCGCAGTCGCGCTGCGCGGAGGCGCCGGCGCGGGCCTGGCGCGCGCGCTGGAGTTCATTCGCGACGAGCTCGCGCGCTACCCGGAGGAGCGCGCGCATCCGGACTCGGGCGTGGAGAGCCGGCTCTCTCCCTACCTGCACTTCGGCCACCTCTCGACGCATCGGGTGCTCGCGGAGCTCGCGAGCTCCGAGGGATGGCGCGCCGATCGTCTCCCGCGCGAGGTGACCGGCAAGCGCGAGGGCGCCTGGGGCATGTCGCCCGGCGCCGAGGCCTTCCTCGATCAGCTCGTGACCTGGCGGGAGCTCGGGTACGTGTTCTGCGCGTACGAGCCGGCCCACGCGTCCTACGACGCGCTGCCTCCCTGGGCGCGCGCCACCCTCAAGAAGCACGCGGCGGACCCGCGCCTCGCGCTCTATTCGCGCGAGGACCTCGAGCAGGCCCGCACCGGCGACGAGCTCTGGAACGCCGCGCAGCGACAGCTCGTCGTCGAGGGCCGCATCCACAACTCGCTCCGCATGCTCTGGGGGAAGCGCGTGCTCGAGTGGACGCGGACGCCGGAGGAGGCGCACGCGCTCCTCTTCGAGCTCAACGATCGCTGGGCCCTCGACGGGCGCGATCCGAACAGCGTGTCCGGCATCGACTGGACGCTCGGCCTCTTCGATCGGGCGTGGGGCCCGGAGCGACCGATCTTCGGCACGGTCCGCTACATGAGCAGCGCTGCGCAGCGCCGCAAGCTGCGCATGAAGCAGTGGCTCGCGCGCTTCTCGGCCCCTCCTTCGTAGACCTTCAGGTGGGGAATCGATGCGCGAGCGCGCTCTCGAAGGGCGCGTAGTCGTGGAAGACGCGAGCGCCCTCGATACGCGCGAGCGGGTGGCCGTCGCTCGTGCCGATCCAGAGCTCGACCTGCGCGGCGAGCCGCGAGAGCTCCTTCCGCTCGCGGCGCGCGGCGGCGGCGGGCGGCCGCAGCACCATCGAGAGCACGACCACGCTCGCGCGCGCCGCGCGCGCGGCCGGAGCGAGCTCCGCCCATGGCACGTCCGCGCCGATGTAGATCGGCTGGACGCCGCGCTCCGCGGCGATGAGGGCGGCCACCATCGCGCCGACCTCGTGGTGGTGCCCTTCTGGCGTCGCGAAGAGCACGCGCGGCGCGCCTCGCGGCGTGCTGGTCGTGCGCAGGAGCGTCGCCATGAGCGCGCGCGCCTGCGCGGTGACCGCGTGCTCCTCCGCGACCGACAGCTCGCCCGCGTGCCATCGGTCACCGACCTCGCGCAAGATCGGCGCGACGAGCTCGAGCGCCACCTCGCGGGGCGTGACGAGCTGCGCGGCCCGCGCGAGCATGGCCTCCGCGGTGGCGAGATCGAAGCGCGAGACCACCTCGAGGTAGCGAGATCGCAGATCGTCGCTCGCGGTCGGCTCCGCGGCCTCGCCCTTCTTCTCGATCAGCGAGGCGAGCGCCTCGTCCGAGAGCTGCGCGACCGCCGAGATCGCGTGCCCCGCCGCGACCGCGTCCTTGAGCCGGCCGAGGCGCACGAGGGCGGCGTGCGAATAGCGGCGTGCATTTCCATCGGTGCGCGCAGGGGCGATCGCCCCGTAGCGGCGCTCCCAGGCGCGCACGACGTCGGGGGACAAGCCCGTCAGGCGCGTGACCACGCGCATCGGGTACAGGGCCTCGTCCTCATCGCGCCTCACGGGTCCATCGTACTCCGATGCGTCGCCCATGACGGAAGCGTGTAGCGGCCCCCGCGCTCCGCGTCC
>JAEZBP010000198.1 GCA_023427125.1 Pseudomonadota bacterium
CCGCGAAGGCGAGCGCCGTCAGGCGTGAGAGCGGCCAGCGCGAGAGGGCGTGCTCCACGAGGCGCACCAGCAGCGCCGCGACGCGCGGGGTGCTCTCGCGGGCCAGCACGTGCTGGAGCGCCGCGTCCGAGAGCGAGTCGATCGCGGCGGCGACCTCTTCCTCCAGCTCGTCGAGCCGCCCCTCGAGCGCCTCGAGCATCCGCGCGAAGGGCTCGGCGTCGGGCAGCGCGCCCGCCTCGCGCAGCAGCGGGCGCGGGTCGTCCTCGCTCGCGAGCGCGGCGATGCGCGCGAGCTGCTCCTCGAAGGGGAGCGCGCCGAACGACGTCATGGCCGCGGGACTCTACCCTCGAGCGAGCGCGGCGCGAGTGCTGCGCGGGGCGCTCCGACCCGGACGGCGCCTCCGCGCGCTCCCTCTCCCGATCAGGGCACGGGCAAGGGCAAGGGCAGGCCGGCGCCGGCGTCGTCTGCCGCGGCATCGCGCTCGCGCGAGGGGAGCCGCGAAGATCGGAACCGGTCCGCTCGTCGGGCTATCATCGAGGCATGCGCCGTACGCTGCTTTGCTTGATCGCTCCGCTCTTTCTCCTCCTCTCCGGCTGCGACTGCAGCCCGCCTCCGACCGACAGCTGCTCGTCCGACAGCCAGTGCGCGGCCGACCAGCAGTGCATCGACGGGCGCTGTCGCGCGCGCGCCGACGGGAGCACGCCGACCGACGCAGGGTGGCCGGCGTCGGACGCGGGCGGCTGCGGGCCCGAGCAGCGCATGTGCGGGAGCGCCTGCTGCGCGGCCGGCGAGGTCTGCGGCGCCGACACGCTCTGCTGCCCGACGGCCTCGCTCTGCGGCGATCGGTGCTGTGGCGCGGGCGAGGTCTGCGAGGGCGCGCTCTGTCACCTCGCGTGCGCGGACGAGCGCGCGCGCTGCCTCGACGAGGGCGGCGCGGAGGTGTGCTGCGGCGACGGTGAGGTCTGCGCGAGCGGGCGCTGCTTTCTGCCGAGCATCACCTGCGTCGACTACGTCGACTGCCCGGCCGGGACCTACTGCGAGCCGCTGACCAGCACGTGCATGCCGCAGCCCGGAGGCGAGATCTGCGCGGACGCGCCGAGCGGCGGCGCGGTGCTGCCGACGGTGGTCTGGCACTGGGACGGCACCGGCGCGCCGGAGCCCACCTACAACCAGGTGATGATGACGCCGGTCGTCGCGAACCTGACCGACGACAACGCGGACGGCCGAGTCGATCTCGACGACGTCCCGGACGTGATCTTCTCGACCTTCCTCACCGACTACACCCGCGACGGGATCCTCCGCGCGGTCAGCGGCGACGACCGATCGCCGATCTTCGACATCGTCGACCCGGCCTACCGCGTGATCGGCGGCGCGCAGCTCGCCGTCGGCGACATCGACGGCGACGGGCGGGTCGAGATCATCGCGTGCGGCAGTGACGACTCGCGCGAGGGCCCGCTGCTCGCGTTCGAGAACGACGGCACGTTCAAGTGGAGGAGCACGGACCCGCGCGTGCGCTGCGGGCAGTCCGCGCCGTCGATCGCGGACATCGACGGCGACGGTGAGCCCGAGGTGATCATCCGCTACTCGGTGCTGAAGGGCGCTGACGGCAGCGTGCAGTGGCACAACGACTGTATCTACACGGGCACGTTCACGACCTATCAGCACCTGCCCTGCGACTACACGGCGGCCGCGGACCTCGACGGGGACGGCGAGCTCGAGCTCATCGGCGGTCACATCGCCTACGAGACCGACGGCAGCGTGATGTGGGATCGCAGCGAGGGCCGCTTCGACGGCTACCCCGCGATCGGCGATCTCGACCTCGACGGCACGCCGGAGGTCGTGGTCGTGCACTCGGCGATGTACGAGAGCGGCGTCGGAGACCACTTCGTGCGCGCGCTCCGCGCCGACGGAACCGACCTCTGGGGCCCGATCAACGTGAACTTCCTCGCGCCGGACGGCAGCGAGGGCGCCTGGGGCGGCGGCCCGCCGACGATCGCCAACTTCGACGACGATCCTCACCCGGAGATCGCCCTCGCGAGCGGCTATGGCTACCTCGTCCTCGAGCACGACGGGACCTTCAAGTGGTCGATGCCGACGCGGGATCTCTCGTCGCGCAAGACGGGATCGAGCGTGTTCGACTTCGACGGCGACGGCGTGGCCGAGGCGGTCTACGCCGACGAGCACTGGCTGCGCGTCTACGACGGCCCCGACGGCAACGTGCGCTACTGCGCGTGCAACACCAGCGCGACGCACTGGGAGTACCCGGTCATCGCCGACGCGAACAACGACGGGCACGCCGAGATCATCGTCGCCGCGAACGACTTCGGCGGGCGCGTGTGCGACGCCTCGTCGGCGACCGACGACTGCACGATGGCGCTCGTCACGGCCGGGGAGAGCGGCGTCGGCGTGCACGGCGTCCGGATGCTCGCGAGCCCCGATCGCGACTGGGTGCCGACGCGGCGCATCTGGAACCAGCACACCTACCACGTGACCAACGTGACCGAGGCGGGCGGCATCCCGCGGGTGGAGCGAGCCAACTGGTCGAGCCAAGGGCTCAACAACTTCCGACAGAACGTGCAGCCCGGCGCGCAGAACCTGACCGACCTCGTGCCGACGGCGCTCTCCGTGGATCTGCGGGCGTGCCCCGATCAGATCACGTTCTACTTCCGGGTGGAGAACCAGGGCTGGGCCGCGGCGCCGGCCGGCATCGGCGCGACGATCTACGCGACGCCCGCCGGCGGCAGCGCGACGCGCCTCGGCCGCGTGGTCACGACGCGCGCGCTCCTGCCCGGCGAGAGCGAGCTGCTGAGCCTCGCCTACGATCGCACCGGATCACCGCCCGGCGACGCCTTCGAGCTGCGCGTCGTCGTCGACGATCCCCTCGACGCGCCGTCGGACATGCTCCGCGAGTGCCGGCCCGACAACAACGCCGCGATGATCACCGCGTCGTGTCAGATCCTGTTCTGACGCACGCCCCGTGATCTCGCTCGCGAGCGGGAGGACCGAACGGGCCTTCTCTGCGCGTGGGGCCCTGTCGCACGTCGACCCGGTTTCGCGATACATTCGTGCGCATGCGAAGCCTCGACGCACGCCACCTGCTCGCGCTCAGCGCGCTCCTGCTCGGCTGCGGTGGAACCGTCACCGCCTCCGACGCGGGGCTGATCGATGCGGGGACCGGCGGCCCCGCGCGCGACGCGGCGGTGATCGACGCCGCGGTGATCGACGCCGCGGTGACCGACGCCGCGGTGACCGACGCCGCGGTGATCGACGCGGGGACCGACGCTGGCCCGCCGGATCCCTGCCGCATCGACGTCGACGTCCCCGCGGACTGCGCCGAGAGCAGCTGTCGCCAGATCGAGCGCCGGCGCTCGTCGACGGAGTGCATCACGCAGGGGTATCTCGAGTACACGCCGCCCGGCTATGGCGACGGCACGCCGTTCCCGCTCCTCGTCTTCCTCCACGGCATCGGCGAGAACGGCGACGGCGAAGGCGAGCTCGCCAACGTCGCAGCCGGTGGCGTGCCGCGGCTCATCGCGCGCGACGCGTGGGATCTCGCGCGGCCCTTCATCGTCCTCTCTCCGCAGCACTTCGCGCGCCCCGAGACCGACTGCCACACGACCGCGGAGGTCCGCGCGCTCTTCGAGTACGCGATGCGCGCCTACGACGTCGACCGCTCGCGGATCTACCTCACCGGCCTCTCGTGCGGCGCCATCGGCGGCTGGAACTACCTCGCCGAGCACACCGACACGCAGGGCGTCGCGGCCGCCGTGCTGATCGCGGGCGACGGCCGCCCGGCGTGGAGGCGCGCAATGTGCAATCTCGGGCGCGTGCCGATCTGGGCGTTCCACGGTGACGCCGATCGACGCGTCGACGCCGCGGGCACGACCGAGCCGATCACGAACCTCATGGCGTGCGATCCCGCGCCCGAGGCGGACATGGTGATCTACCCGGGCGTCGGCCACGACTCGTGGACGCAGACCTACAACCTCTCGGCGGGCCACGACGTCTACGCGTGGCTCCTCGAGCACACGCGCTGACTCCGGCGCGCCGTGCGCTCGCGGGACGTGAAGCGAGAGATCTGGAGTAAGATCGGCGCATGCGCACGAGGTGTTTGGCTGCGCTGCTGCTCTTGATGGGCTGCGATGCGGGAAGCGAGGCCGCCGACGCAGGCGCCGACGCGAGCGTGCCGCGCGACGCGGGCTCGGTCCGCAT
>JAEZBP010000998.1 GCA_023427125.1 Pseudomonadota bacterium
GCCCGCACCCGCTCGGCTGCGGCAGGGTGCGAGCGAGCGAGACCGGGCGGGTGATCGAGAGCGAGATCCCGCGCGCGTGGTCGAGCACGGCGACCGGCCGCTGGTGAGCGGTCAGCGGCACTGAGGCAGGCAGCCGTGCTCGCAGCACTGCAGGCCCGCGCCGCAGTCGTCGCTCGGCCGGCACCACCCGTCAGTGCAGAAGCCGCCGGTGTGGCAGGGGAACACGAGGTAGCCGTCGCACGAGAGGCCGTTGGTGCTGCGCGTGCAAGACCCACCGGCCTGGGGAGCGCCCGCGACCGGGTTGCACGTCCCCGATCCGCACACGTAGTTGGTGACCGTCCGGGTCTGGGTCCCGGTCTGGTCGCAGGTCCCGGTGAAGCCGCCGCAGACCCAGGGGCCGTACGTCGTCGCCGCGCAGCCGGTCGTCCCGTCGGTGTCGCGCGTGCACGAGCCCGTCTCCGTCGTCGTCGACGGCGCGCACGCCCCCGACGCGCACGAGTACGTCGTCACCGACCGCGAGCGCGTCCCCGTCTCGTCGCACGCGTTGCTGAAGCCGCCGCACGCGCTCCACGCGCCGTACGTCGTCGCAGCGCACCCCGTCATCCCGTCGGTGTCGCGCGTGCACGAGCCCGTCTCCGTCGTCGTCGCCGGCGCGCAGGCGGCCGACGCGCACGAGTACGTCGTCCCCGACCGCGAGCGCGTCCCCGTCTCGTCGCACGCGTTGCTGTAGCCGCCGCACGCGCTCCACGTGCCGTACGTCGTCGCCGCGCAGCCCGTCACCCCGTCGGTGTCGCGCGTGCACGAGCCCGTCTCCGTCGTCGTCGACGGCGCGCACGCCCCCGACGCGCACGCGTACGTCGTCACCGAGCGCGAGCGCGTCCCGGTCTCGTCGCACGTGCCGCCAGTGAACCCGCCGCACGCCCCCCAGCTCCCCGTCATCGTCGCGGCGCAGCCCGTCATCCCGTCGGTGTCGCGCGAGCACGCCCGGCTCTCGGCCACCGTGTCGCTGACGCAGGTGCCCGCGCTGCAGGTCCAGCTCGTCACGTCGCGGGTCTGGGTCCCCGACTCGCTGCACGTCTGGGCGTAGCTGCACGCGCCCCAGCTCGCCGCCGTCGGCGCGGGGCAGTCGGTGTCCGCCAGGCAGCCGGTGCACGTGTCGTCGGCCTCGCTGCACACCGTCGCGCCGACGCAGGGCGAGCCCGCGTGCGCCGCGCACGCGCCGCCCTCGCACGAGTCCGGCCCGTTGCAGAAGAGGCCGTCGTCGCAGCTCGCGGCGTTGTTCGCGTGCGTGCAGACCCCCTCGTCGCACGCGTCGTCGGTGCAGGGGTTGCCATCGTCGCAGTCGCCGCAGCCCGCGCCGGCGTCGGCCGGCGTGCTCGCGTCGGGCGCGCCCGCGTCGGGCTCGCCCGGATCGACGACGCAGCCGAGATCCGTGTGGCAGAACATCCCCTCGGCGCAGGTCGTGCCGTCGGACGCGGCGAAGCACGCGCCGTCCACGCAGACCGCCTGCGCGCAGCCCGCGGGCGCCGGGCAGTCGGCGTTCAGGGTGCACTCGCGCGCGCAGCCGGGCTCCTCACCCGTGGCGCACTCGGGCGGCACGCAGCGGCGTCCCGCGCACTCGGTCGCGGTCGGATCGTCGCCGGGGCCCGGGCACATCGCCCCGACGCAGCTCCGCGCGATCACCACCTGGACGGCCGTCGTCCCGCTCACGCTCTGGAGCACGCGGCGCGCGACGACGACCTCGCTGGTCCGGTCGAGCAGCTCGACCGTGATCTGCACCATCCCCGCGGGGACCGCGAGCTCGGCGACCCGCACCCCTCCCTCGTAGCGCGCGTCGTCGGCTCGGTCGGCGGGCATCGTCGTGTCGCCGAGCCTGCGCTGGGCGTCGCCCGCGCTGTCCACGCGGGTGCGCACGCTGACGAACTCGACCGAGGGCACGAGATCGGTCTTCAGGTCGACGTGCAGCCCGACCTCACCGGGGGTGCAGCCGGAGATCGCGAGCGCGAGCACCATCCAGGCGGAACGCATCGCGAGATCGTACCGCACCTCACCTCCCGATCGCCCGCCCGGCGCGATCGGCGTCATCCGCGGCGCCGATCAGCTCTCGCTCGTCTCGCCGTAGACCGCCTCGCCCATCCGGAACGCGCTGAGCTCGAGCTGCTGCAGGGCCTCGCGGATGGCGATCGCGTCGCCGCTCTCGAGCAGCGCGCGCAGCGCCTCGATGTCCTTCGTCACCGCCTCGATCACCGGCTTGGTCACCAGCTCCCCGAACTGCTCCACCGCGCGCTCGGACGTGTAGAGGAGGCTGTCTGCGCTGTTGCGCAGCTCGGCCAGCTCCTTTCGCTTCACGTCGGTCTCGCGGTACTTCTCGGCCTCGCCGATCAGCCGCTCGATCTGATCGTGGGTCAGGCCGCTCGAGGCGACGACGCGCACCCGCTGCTCGCGCCCGGTGCGCAGGTCCTTGGCCGACACGTGGACGATCCCGTCGGCGTCGATCTCGAAGCGCACCTGGATCTCCGGCACCCCGCGCGGCGCGGGCGGGATGGGCGCGAGCTCGAACTTCGCGAGCGAGTTGTTGTCGGCGGCCATCTCGCGCTCGCCCTGCAGCACGTGGATCGGCACGAAGGGCTGGTTGTCGAGGCTCGTCGTGAAGATCTCCTCGGCGGTGGCCGGGATCGTCGTGTTGCGCTCGATCAGGCGGTGGAAGATGCCGCCGCCGACCTCCACGCCGAGCGAGAGCGGCGTGACGTCGAGGAGGAGCACCTCCTCCATCTGCCCGGAGAGCGAGGCCGCGTGGATGGCCGCGCCGATCGCCACGACCTCGTCGGGGTTCACGCCCTTGTGGGGCTTCTTGCCGAAGAACTCGCTGACCTTCCGCTGGACGAGCGGCATCCGGGTCATGCCGCCGACCAGGATGACCTCGACGATGTCGTCGTTCGTGACTCCGGCGTCGGCCATCGCGCGGCGGCACGGCTCGAGCGTGCGCTCGACCAGATCGGCGACGCGGATCTCGAAGTCGCTCCGCTTGAGCGTGGTGACGAGGTGCTTGGGCCCGCTCGCGTCGGCGGCGATGAAGGGGAGGTTGATCTCGGTGTCGAGCGCGCTCGAGAGCTCGTGCTTGGCCTTCTCGGCCTGCTCCCTCAGGCGCTGGAGCGCCATCTTGTCCTTGCGCAGATCGATGCCGCCGTTCTCCTTCGCGAACGTCGTCGCGAGCGAGTCGACGAGGGTCTGGTCGAAGTCCTCGCCGCCGAGGTGCGTGTCGCCGTTGGTGCTCAGCACCTTGAAGACGCCGTCACGGATCTCGAGGATCGAGATGTCGAAGGTGCCGCCGCCGAGGTCGTACACCGCGACCTTGCCGGTCTTCTTCTGATCGAGCCCGTAGGCCAGGGCCGCCGCGGTGGGCTCGTTGATGATCCGCTTCACGTCGAGCCCCGCGATGCGGCCGGCGTCGCGGGTCGCCTGGCGCTGCGCGTCGTCGAAGTACGCCGGGACCGTGATGACCGCCTCGGTCACCTCCTCGCCGAGGTAGCCCTCGGCGACGCGCCTCATGTTCTCGAGGATCATCGCCGCGATCTCGGGCGGCGAGTGCTCGCGCCCCGAGGCCGCCACCCACGCGTCCCCGTTCATCGCCTGCACCACGCGGTAGGGCACCGCCGCGGCGTGGCGCTTGGCCTCGTCCGACTCGTAGCGCCGGCCCATCAGCCGCTTCACCGAGAAGATCGTGTTCTCGGGGTTGGTCTCGGCCTGCCGCTTCGCGACCGTGCCCACCCGACGCTCGCCGTCTTTCATGAACGCGACCACCGAGGGCGTCGTGCGCGATCCCTCGGCGTTCGGGATCACCACGGCCTCGCCGTTGTCGACGAAGGCGACGCAGGAGTTGGTGGTCCCGAGATCGATCCCGATGAGGCGGCTCACGGTCCCCCGAAGCGGGTCAGCTGGTGCGCATTGATCCGCATTCGTCCGGCTCCGTCAATGGCTCACGGTCGGATGATCAACCGGCCTCGGGCGGGCGCTTCGACACCACGACCATGGCGGGCCGGACCAAGTGCTCGCCGAGGCGGTAGCCCGACTGGAACTCCGCGAGGATCGTCCCCGCGGGATGCTCGGCCGACTCGCGCTGCTGAAAGGCGTCGTGCACGTTGGGATCGAAGCGCTCGCCGACCGATCGGAGCCGCTCGAGCCCGATCCGTCCGGCCGCGTCCTCGAAGAGCTTGAGCACCATCTCGATGCCCGACGCGACGCTCTCCACGTCGGAGGTCTCACGCGCCGCCGCGACGGCGCGCTCGAGGTTGTCGAAGACCGGCAGGAGCTCGCGGACCACCTCCTCCTTGGCCTTGCGCTCGGCGAGCTCGAGGTCCTTCTTCGTCCGCTTGCGGAAGTTGTCGAAGTCGGCGGCGACCCGCAGGAGCTGGTCCTTCATGCGGTCGCGCTCCGCCTCCGCCTGCTCGAGCGGGCTCGGCTCGACGGCCGCGGCCTCCGCCTCGTCCTGCTCGTCTTCGTTCTTCTTCGTCTCGACGTCGCTCACGCCAATCCACTCCGTCCTGGTGGGCGGATCCTAATGCCCGGGCGCGAGTCTGTCAGAAACTGCGCGCCGGACCACCAGCGTTACGCGTCCTCGTCGTCCTCGTCGGGCTCGAGGCCGTCGAGCACATCGCTCATGACCTGGGCGGTGAAGCCGACGAGCGGCACCAGCTTGCCGTAGTCCATCCGGGTGGGGCCGATGATCCCGAGGGTCCCCGCGTTCACGCCGCCGCGCTTGTAGTTGGCGCTGATCAGGCTGATGTCGGGGACCTCCTCGATCTCGGTCTCGGAGCCGATCAGCACCTGCACGCCGCCCGCGGCGAGGGTCTGGTCGAGCAGGCCGAGCAGCCGCTCCTTCTCGTCGAAGGTCCGCAGGTAGCGGCGGATCTTCTCTCCGTCGCTGAACTCCGGCCGATCGAAGAGCACCGCGTGCCCCTCGATGACCACCTCGCCCGGGGCATCGGACCCCGCCGTGGCGGCCGCGACCATGGTCCGCGCCCGATCGCGCAGCTCGCGGCTGTCGTCGACCTCGGCCGCGAGCACGCTGCGGACCTCGGTCAGGGTGCGGCCGGCGACCTGCTCGGCGAGGTAATTGTTGAGCCGCTCGAGCCCGTCGGCGTCGATCGCGGGCGAGGTGATCACGCGGTTCTGGATGGCGCCCGACTTGGTGATGACGAGCGCGAGCAGCTCGCCGGGCCGCAGGGTCATGAAGCGGATCTGCGAGAGCGGCTCGGTGTCGACGCGGGGCCGGGTGATCACGGCGGCGGCCCCGGCGATGGTCGCGAGCAGCCGCCCGGCCTCGCGCACGAGATCATCGACGCCGGGGCGCAGCTCGCGCATCCGCTCGATGACCGCGTCGCGATCGTCGGCGCTCACGTCCCGCATCTGGATCAGCGCGTCGACGAAGACGCGAAAGCCCCGCTCGGTCGGGGTGCGGCCCGCGCTCGTGTGAGGCTGCACCAGGAAGCCGGCGTCGGTCAGATCCGCGAGCACGTTGCGGATGGTCGCCGGCGAGAGGTTGATGCCGTAGCGCTTGGCGAGCGTGCGAGAGCCGACCGGCTCGCCGCTCGCCACGTACTCCGTGATGACGGCGTAGAGGATCTTCCGCGCCCGAAACGGGAGCTCCGGCTGCGGCACGCGGTGGCTCGACACTGTGTGCTGATAAAAAGCCGGGGGAGGGGTGTCAAGTCCGCGTCCCCCCGTTCGGACCGTCGCGCGCGGACGAGCGCGGGGGCCGCGCGCGCGCAATGGTTGAGGACCTACGCCATGCGCGCCGAGCTCCAGACCCTGCACGCGAGCATCGAGACGGTGGCCAACGCCCGCCGCTCGTGGAGCACCCGCGCGAGCGTGCGGGTGATGCTCGACGACGGCGCCGGGCACGTGGGCCTCGGCGAGGCGGCGCCCCTCGAGGGCTTCTCGAAGGAGAGCGCGAGCGACGCCCGGCAGGCCCTCTCCGCGCTCGAGTGGCCCGAGCGGGCGCCGGTCAGCCTCGCCGCGGTGCGCGCGATCGTCGATCGCATCGACGCCGGCCTGCCCTCCGCCCGCTTCGCCGCCGAGACCGCGCTGACCTCGCTGATGGCCTCGACCTTCGAGGTCCCGCTCTGGGCCCTCTTCGCGGACGAGGCCCACGCGATCCCGATGTGCGCGACCCTGCTCGCGGACGACGTGGCCTCGATCGAGGCCGGCGCGCGGGAGGCGGCCGCCTTCGGCATGCAGGCGGTGAAGATCAAGGTCGGCCGCGGGGACCGCCAGAGCGAGCGGGCGCTCCTCACGATCGTGCGCGACCTGCTGCCCGACGCCGAGCTGCGGCTCGACGCCAACGGCGCCTTCTCGGCGGCGGGGCTCGAGGGGCGGCTCGCCGAGCTGGCCCGCTTCGAGCCCGCGTCCCTCGAGGAGGCCGCGCCGCCCCCGGTCGGGCTCGCGCACGAGCCGGCCGCTCCCTTTCCGCTGGCGGTCGACGAGTCGCTCGCCGGCGACGCCGAGGCGCGCCTCGAGGAGGCGCTCGGCTGCGACGCCATCGGCGTCGTCGTGCTCAAGCCGACGCTGCTCGGCGGCATCGGCCGCTGCCTCGCGCTGGCCAAGCGGGCACGCCGCGCCGGACGCGCGGTGGTGGTG
>JAEZBP010000367.1 GCA_023427125.1 Pseudomonadota bacterium
GCGCTGCGTCGAGGTGTGGGTGCAGACCTCCGGCGGCGCCATGCAGCCGCTCGAGGCCTGCGCGCCCGTCACCGCCGCGCCCGACGACGTGCGCGTGGTCGGCCCCGAGCCGGGCCCGGCGCTCCCGGGCGGCTTCGGGGACGGCGTGGACGACGTGCTCCCCGGCCTCGTCCCGAGCACGCTCGTCGTCTGGAGCGCACAAGAGGGCGCGACGCCCATCCTGCAGCAGATCCGCGATCCGGCGGGCGCCCTCGTCTTCGACGGCTTCGCGGGCGGCCCCGGCGCGCCGGCGCCGCGCGGGGGCGTGAGCCCGGTGACCGTCAGCGACGCGGTCACCCTCCTCTTCCCGAACGGCCCCAACACCCCGGTCTTGCCGGGCGGCTTCAGCGTCTCGCTCAACTCACTCGAGCCCTCTCCGAGCGAGCGCCTCGTGCTCCAGCGCGATCGCGAGGGCACGGTGATCGACCTCGACGCCTACCTCGTCGGCGGTGGCGGCTGGGCGCTCTCGGGCGGCGCGGTCCCGGCACCACTGGCGCGGGCCATCGACGACGCCAACGACATCCTCGCGCAGGTCGGCCTCACCATCGGCGAGGTGCGCATGCACTCGATCGTCGGCGCGCTACGCCGCGACTTCGAGGTGCTCGACGGCAGCGCCGGCCCGCTCGAGGTCCCGCCGGAGCTCGCCCCGCTCTACCGCATGAGCGCCGGCGCGCGCAGGCCCTCGGTACACATCTTCTTCGTGCGCATGATCGACGGCGCCGCCGGCATCGCGAGCGGCATCCCCGGCCCTCACGCCGTCCCGGGCACCGGCGCGAGCGGCGTGGCCATCGCGGTCGACGTGATCCCCAACGCGCTCCTCGGCCTCGTGATCGTCCACGAGATCGGCCACTACATGGGCCTCTTCCACACCTCGGAGCTCGACGGGTCGGTCAACGACCCGCTGCCCGATACGCCGGAGTGCCGCGCCGATCGCGACACGGACGGCGACGGCTTCCT
Organism: Pseudomonadota bacterium; assembly: GCA_023427125.1. Taxonomy (GTDB): domain Bacteria; phylum Myxococcota_A; class Polyangia; order Polyangiales; family Sandaracinaceae; genus JAEZBP01. The sequence continues at coordinate 997 of JAEZBP010000367.1, forward strand.
CATGTTCGAGGAGTGCCGCGGCACCGGCGCCGAGAACGTGATGTTCTGGGCCGGTCAGTCGCCGACCCTCAGCCCACAGCAGGGCACGATCATGCGCCGCGCGATGTTCGTGCGGTGACGGGAGCCTCGCCGCGGGCGAGGCCCCGTCCCAGCGCGCATCAGCGCCGGCTCATGAAGATGCGCAGCACGTACCAGAACATCAGCGCGACGTCGGCGAAGAGCGCTAGCGCCGCCGAGACGTGCTGGTCGGTCCGGTAGTGATGCAGCACGTTGCTCGTGTTGTAGAGGATGTATCCGCCGGCGAGGGCCACCATCGCGCCGGAGAAGACGACGCCCAGGCTGAAGCCGAAGATCATCGAGCAGATGATCACGCCGAACGCGGCCAGCGCGAGCACTCCGAGGATCCCGCGCATGAACGAGAAGTCCTTGCGGGTCAGGAAGACGATGCCGGTCAGCCCGCCGAAGAGCACCAGCGTCACCAGCGCGGCGGTCGGGATCGCGCTCGGATCGATCTGCAGCGCGATGGCGATCAGCGGCAGGAAGATGACCGCCTCCGCGGCCACGAAGAGGCCGAGCCCGGCGTACTGCATCGGGAGGCTGGTGGCGTTGCGCGCCCAGCGGTCGGCGATCCACGACACGCCGATGAACGCGAAGAGCACCACCGCCCACGAGCCGCGCCCGACCATGTAGGGGACGAGCGCCTGCGCGATCCCCGTGAAGAAGAGCGCGGTCTCGAGCGCCACGAACGCGAAGATCGCGCCCGCGAGGTGCATGTACGTCCGCATGATGAACGCGGCGCGCTCGTCGACGCCGGCCTCAGCCGCCGTGTTGATCGGGCGCGTGTAGGGGTTCTCGGCTGCGTCGAATCGCATCGTGTTCTCCTCTGGGCGGTGGCACGAGACCAGCCTGGCCTTCATGCTACGCGGCTCGCTCGGGACCTGCCCGATGCCGCCCACGCCCGATGATCCTTCGCCGGTCGAGGGCCGGCGTCAAGCATGCCGGGCACCGCCATCCACAACACCCTCGGAGCGCCCTTCATGTCCGCCCGCGAGCTCATCGCCCTCGGGACCTCGAGCCAAGTCCCCACCCGGTACCGCAACCACAACGGGTACCTGCTCCGCTGGGACGAGCACGGCTTCCTCTTCGATCCTGGCGAGGGTACGCAGCGCCAGATGATCTACGCGGAGGTGACCGTCACGCAGGTGACGAAGATCCTCGTGACACACTTCCACGGGGATCACTGCCTCGGCCTCGCCGGCATCTCGCAGCGCATCAGCCTCGATCGCGTGCCGCACGAGATCGAGATCTACTACCCGCGCTCGGGCCAGAAATACTACGAGCGCCTGCGCAAGGCGTCGATCTACCACGACGTCTCGAGGGTCCGGCCCTGCCCCATCGAGGGCCCGGGCCCGGTCTTCGACGGCGACAAGCTCTCCATCCGGGTGGAGCGGCTCGATCACGCGGTGGAGACGTTCGGCTACCGCGTGGAGGAGCACGACAGCCGCACGATGCTCCCGGAGAAGCTCGCCGAGGCGGGAGTGCGAGGGCCGGCCATCAAGCGGCTCATCCAGGAAGGCAGCCTCGAGGTCGACGGCCGCACGGTGCGCCTCGAGGAGGTGAGCGTGCACAAGCCGGGGCAGAGCTTCGCGTTCGTCATGGACACGCGGATGTGCGAGGGCGCGTTCGAGCTCGCGCGCGGCGTCGACATGCTGGTGTGCGAGTCGACGTACCTCTCGAGCGAGGAGCGCGAGGCTCGCTCGCACGGGCACCTCACGGCCAAGCAGGCGGCGACGATCGCGAAGGAGGCCGGCGCGCGCCGCCTGGTGCTGACGCACTTCTCGCAGCGCTACGGCTCGCTCAAGCCCTTCTTGGACGAGGCGCGCGCGGTGCACGACGACGTGGTCGCGGTGCGCGACGGAGACCGCGTCCCGGTCCCCAAGCGCAAGGGGCACCCGGACGACGTCGAGTGAGCGGAGACGGCCTCGGCCAGCGTCAGAACAGGATGTCGGGGTTGTCTTCGGCGCGGCCCGGCGGCTCGACGGGCGGGGGCGCGACAGGACGCGGCGGCGCCGGGGTGACGACGATCTCGATCTCGCGGGTCTCGCCTGGCGAGAGGGTGAGCGCCTCGCCCGCCTCGTTGAAGAGCGGGTGCCACGCGTCGATGCGGAGCTCCTCGTTGGCGGGCACGTTCTCGATCCGGAAGCGGCCCGTCTCGTCGGTCACCGCGTGCAGCGGGTGGTACTGCGTGACGATCAGCGCTCGGCCGCAGCTTGCGGTGAAGCCGCAGGCGAGCGTGCGCATGCCGGCGCGGGCGAGCTCCACCTCTCGATCCCGCTGATGGAGGAGCGCGGTCATCATCCCACCGCCCAGCTCGGGCATGAAGGGATAGTTCGTCTCGTTGACGAGCCGCAGGCGATCCCCGCGCGTGGCGACGATGGTGCTGGGCGTGAGGCGGCAGTCACGGATGGTGATCTCGTGCGTCACCGGCTCGTGCGGGACCTCGACCGAGAAGTCGCTGACCGCCACCACCATGCCGGCGAGATGGCCGCCGCGCACCTGCCGCACCGGCTCGCGATCTCGCTCCTGGGGCGGCGTGCAGTGCTCCGGCAGCTCCGGTCGGTTCTGCGGCGCGACCATCGGGTTCAGCGTCTCACGCGGGAGCTCCGCCCCCGGCGCGAGCCGCACCACGCCCTCGATCACGGCGGTGCCCGGCCGCATCGAGGAACTCGGCGCCTCCGCGCTGTCGGCCGGCTCGGCCGGCTCCCCACAGGACTCGCATCCCGCGAGCACGAGGAGGGCCCCGGCGAGGATCAGCAAGCGGTGCATCTGCGCGTTGTAGCGCTCGCCCGACGTTACGACGAGTGCGCCGGCTGCTCGACCGCTTCGGACGGCGCGCCCCGATCGCGTGCTCCCGAGAGCGCAGCGGCCACGACGGCGATCACGAGCGCGACCCCGCCATCGATGGCGAACGTCCAGGGGTCGAGCGTCGCCGGGTCGCCAGCGCCGACGAGGACGAGGTAGCTGCCCGGCGCGACGCCGAGGCGCACCACGAAGTACGACGCGAGCACGAGCGCCGCGGTGACGTAGCCGGAGCGCATCGGCACCGCCACGGGCGCGTTCGGCTCGGGCTGCTTCATGAAGAGCACCACGATGACGCGCAGATAGTAGTACGCGCCGACCGCGCTGGTGAGGACCGCCAGCACCGCGAGCCACACCATGCCGCCGCCCGCGTCGACCGCGGCGAGGATCACGTAGTACTTCCCGAAGAAGCCCGCGGTGGGCGGGAAGCCCATCAGCGAGAGGACGCCGAGGGCGAAGGACAGCCCGACGAGCGGGTGTCGCCGGCCGAGGCCCGCGAGATCGTCGTAGGTCACCGCCTCCTTGCCGTGCGAGCCGGCGACGATCAGAGCGCCGAACGCCAGCACGTTCGAGACGGTGTAGGCGCCGAGGTAGAAGAGGACGGCGCCGAGGCCGATGCTGCCCTCGGCCTTCCACGCGGCGACGACACCGAGCAGGAGATAGCCCGCGTGCGCGATGGCGCTGTACGCGAGCATCCGCTTCACGCTCTTCTGCACGATGGCCGCGAGGTTGCCGGCGATCATCGTGAGCGCGGAGATGGCGGCGATGGCCGGGGGCCAGCCCGAGTCCCCGTTGGCCACCGACTCGTCACCGAGGGCTACGAAGAGGAGGCGAAGCATCACACCGAAGACGGCCACCTTGACCACGACGGCCATGTAGGCGGTCACCGGAGTGGCCGCGCCCTCGTAGGCGTCGGGCGTCCACGCATGGAACGGGACCGCGCTGATCTTGAAGGCGAGCCCGACGATCATGAGGAACATCGAGAGCAGCAGGAGCACCGACGCGTCGCTCGAAGGCGCGGCCGCGATCCGCGCGACGGCCTCGCCGATCTTCGCGAGGTTCGTCTCTCCGGTCGCGCCGTAGAGAAGCGCCGAGCCGAAGAGCAGGACCGCCGAGGCGAACGAGCCGAGCAGGTAGTACTTCAGGGCGCCCTCCGCCGCGCGCGGGCTGTGCCTGCGGAACGCGACGAGGCCGTAGATGCCGAGCGAGAGGGTCTCGAGGCCGAGGAAGAGGCTCAGGAGATCGACCGCGCGCCCGAGGACCATCCCGCCGAGCGTGCTGAACAGGAGGACGACGTAGAACTCGCCACGCTCGAGGTCGTGCTCGCGCAGGTAGCCGCCGGCCAAGAGCGCCGAGAGCCCGGCCCCGCCACAGATGACGATGTCGAGGAAGCTCGCGATGCGATCGCTGGCCAGGTAGCGCGAGACCATCCCGTCCGGCACCGGCATCGGACCGCGGAACCAGAGGCCCAGCGCCACCGCGGCGGCCGCGAAGAGGATCACCGCGCTGACGAGCCCGAGCTCCGTCTTCTCTCTGCCGAACGCGTCGGCGAGCATCATCCCGAGGCCGCCGAGCGCGACCAGGAGGAGCGGCGCGACCGTCATGAGCTCGCGCATCATGAGATCGTCCATCATCGGTCGCCTCCGTTCTGCGCGACGCGCGCCCGTTCGAGCACGGCCACCCGTCCTACCGCATTCGCCGGCGCCTCCGCGCGCGGCCCATCCTCGTC
>JAEZBP010000384.1 GCA_023427125.1 Pseudomonadota bacterium
GCCGCGCTCGACCGCTCGGAGCGCTCCGGGCCGGCGCCGGGGCGCGACCTGGAGCGACGGCCGCGATCAGCGCGTCGGCCATCTCGTCGGCGCTCGCGAAGCGCGCGTTGGGGTCGGCCTGCATGGCGCGCTCGACGACGGAGGCGAGCGCGTGCGGGATGGACGGATCGATCGCGTCCACGCGAGGAGCCCGGGCTGGACCGTGGGGCGGTGGCTGAAGGCCCGTCAGCAGGGACCAAGCGACGACCCCCATCGCGAAGATGTCGGCGCTCGGCCCGACCTCCTCGCCGCGCCGCTGCTCGGGGGCCATGTACATCGGCGTGCCGAGCACCTGGCCCGTCATCGTGAGCCGGACGTAGGCGTCGCCGCGCTTCAGCAGCGCGAGGCCGAAGTCGACGACCTTGACTCGCTCCGCCGCGCCCTGCCGGACGAGCATGAGGTTGCCGAGCTTGACGTCGCGGTGAACGACGCCGGCCGCGTGAGCGCTCGCGAGGCCTCGGAGCGCTTGCTCGACGAGCGTGACCGCGCGCGGCCACGCGAGCCTCCCCTCGTCTCGTCGCACCTCGAAGAGCGAGCGCCCCGGCACCCACTCCGTGACGAGGAACGGCATTCCGTCGGGGGTGGTGCCGAGGTCGTGGACCTGGACGACGTTGGGATGCGAGACGGCGGCGGCCGCGCGCGCCTCACGCTCGAACCGCTGGCGTAGATCCGCGTTCTGCACGAGCTCGCGGCGGACCAGCTTGATCGCCACCGTGCGCTCGAGCCGCGTGTCGAACGCCTCGAGCACCACCCCCATCCCGCCGCTCGCGGCGACGCGAACGATGACGAAGCGGTCGACGAGCCGATCGCCGGGCGCGAGGGTGTTGGCGCTCATTCCATCGACCGATGCCGCGGCGGCACTCTACGGGACCCAGTCTACGGGACCCAGCCGTCGCGCAGGTAGTCGCGGCGGCCGGTCGGCCAGGGAGCGCAGCCCTCGGCCGAGCCCGGGACCTCGAAGACCAGCACCATCGGCTCGCGATCCTCGCCGCCCTTGAGCGCGACCACGATGTCGAGGTCACCGTCGCCGTCGGCGTCGTCGATCGTCGGCACCGACATCGCGCCGCGGCCGGGCAGGGCCACCGTGTGGAGGAGCTGCCCGTTCGCGCCGAGGATCACGAGCTCGCTCACGCCCTCGTCCGGCGAGTAGGTCGCGAAGACGATCTCGGGCGAGCCGTCCTGCGAGAGGTCGGCGATCGCGACGCCGCCCGTCAGCACGCGATCGCTCGTCGTGTAGGTGTGCGTCCAGATCGAGTCGGCGCGCGCGTCGACGCAGTGGATGCGGCCGTCGAAGCCGGCGAAGACGAGCTCCGGGCCCGCGCGATCGGGGAAGAGATCGGCGACGCTCACTTGGTTGGTCGCGCCCACGATGTTCACGCCCTCGAAGTCCCAGAGCCCCGCGAGGTAGTCGGGCGCGTGGAAGGGCGTCTCCCAGCCGGCGAGGCGCGTGCCGTCCGCGTGGAGCGCCCAGAGGCCCACGCCGCGGAGGCGATCGTCCTGCGACGCGTTCTGCACCGAGCCGAGCACGATCAGATCGCGCGTGCCGTCGCCGTCGAGATCGGCGATCGCCGGCGCGCTGTTGGTGAAGTGCGCCTGGTTGGCGGTGGGCTCGTCGTCGGCCCAGCCCTGCTGCGCCTCGTCGTAGTCGTGGAGGAAGCGCACGCCGAGGAAGGTCGGGCGATCGTCGAAGATCGAGCTCGCGGCGAACGCGGCGCCGTCGCCCCGGTGCAGCGAGAGGTAGGCGTTGTCTTGGGTGGCGAAGATCTCGGCGGCGTTGTCGCCGGTGATGTCGCCGAGCGCGAGGTTCTGATCGTAGCCGCCCGTGACGTAGCAGGCCTCGGTGCACCCCGAGGCGCCGGTGGTGTTCGGCGGGAAGCCCGGGTGGATGCTTCCGTCGAGCTCGACGGCGATCACGATGTCGCGCAGCTCGCCCCCCGACAGCGGCGAGGTCGTGACCGCGACCAGCTCGTGCTCGCCGTCGCCGTCGATGTCGCCCGCGGCGATCGAGCGCAGCTCGTCCCGCCACGCGAAGGGGAAGCCCGGCAGCGCCGCGCCCGCGCTGCCGACCACGTGGATGTTGGCGCGCTCCGCGAACGCGATCTCGAGCCCCGGGTTGCCGGGCACGAGGTCGGCGACGATCGGCGAGGCCCAGATGCGGCCGTCGACCTCCACGCGGAACACCACCTCGCCATCCATGTGCCACGCGATCAGCATCCCGGCGCGCGCGGCGATGATCTCGCGGGTGCCGTCGCCGTCGAGGTCGGCGACCGCCGGCGAGCCGAGCCACCCCTCGTGCCAGCGATCGCCGAGCGACGCGATCATCGCCGGCGCCGCGACGCTCGCCTGCGGCTCGGCGCCCGCGGTGCACGTGGCCGGCGGCGGCATGACGTAGGCGTCGGGCCTCGGGCCGCCGTCGGGAGCGCCGCTCGGGCCGTCGCAGCCGAGCGCCAGGAGAGCGACCAGCGGAAGGGCGCGTGCATGCATGCCCCACACGATATCAGCGGCGCGGAGCGCGCGTCATCGGCGCGCGATCGGAGGGATTCACCCCCGAGAGCGCAGCGGGCCGCAGAGGGACATCGGAAATTTCGGCGCGCCCCCACCTCTGCGGCCCTCTGCGGCCCTCCGCGGTAGAAAAACGCCGCGAAACAGCGTTGCGCGAAGGATGACGCGAGCCGAGCCGCACCCATCTGACTCCCGGCGGCGATCTCGGCCTCGATTCTCACCCGGTCTGACTCTCGCCGGCGATTTTGCGACAGAATGTCAGATTCGCTGACTTTCTGTCGCGAAATCGCGGTCCGGCCTCCGTAGGGTTGACTTCTTGTCGCGAATTCGTGACAGAAAGTCAGATTCGCGCGCGAGCCGAGCCGAAATCGCCGGTCGAGCGCCGTAGATCTGACTTCTTGTCGCGAATTCGTGACAGAAAGTCAGATTCGCGCGCGAGCGGCGCCGATTTCGCCGTCCGAAGCCATCCGCGCTCACTTTGGGCGCCGATTTCGCCGCCCAAAGTCAGAATTGGTGCGTTTCCGAGGGGAATTCGCCGCGCCAGCGATCATCGGGTGCGGACGACAGGTGGGTCGGCGGTGAGATCGGCGACGAGGACGAGGGGGCGGCCGGGGGTCGCCTCGAAGCTGTGCCGGACCTCGCGGCCGAGCGGAGGACAGCGGAGGAGGATGGTGTGGCGCCCGGCGCGGACGCTCAGGGCGCGCTGCGGGGTGCGGCCCACCGGTCGGCCGTCGAGCTCGACCTCCGCCCACGGCGACGCGTTGACCGTCAGCGCGACGGTCGCGCGAGGCTGAGGGGCAACCT
>JAEZBP010000441.1 GCA_023427125.1 Pseudomonadota bacterium
GCCCGATGCCGCGCTGGCGCGCCTGGGCGAGCCCCTCGGTGTCGCCGAGCGCGCGCAGCGCCTCCACCGCCGAGCGCCGCCGGTTGAGCAGCTTGCGCTCCGCGTGGGGCCGCACCGCCTCGATCACATTGGTTGCTTCACCGATCATCCCGAGCGCGTCGAGGATCGTCGGCACGTCGCGGGTGGCCGAGTTGAGCGTGGTGATCAAGAGCGCCACCGCGTCGCGATCGCGGCGCCAGCCGGCCCGGAGCGCGGCGCGCGCGCGGAGCTTCGGGCTCTTGCTCGTCAGCGCCGTGAACGTGTCCTCGCGGCCGGCCCGCACGAAGCCCTCGGCCTCGAGCTTGGCCAAGAGCTCCTCGTAGCGATCGCGCACCACGCTGGCCGGGAAGGGCCCGTAGGCCGTCCCGCCGAGCTTGCCGCGCACGCTCCCGCGCGCGAGCCGCAGCATCCACTGGCCGGGCGTGCTCGCCGGCTCGAGCGACACGATCGCCAGCCGATCGGGCCCGCTCGTGCGGAAGAGGTGGACGGTGGGGAGCATGGTGAGGAGTCAGTCGATCCGTCTGTGCGAGCCTTCTGCGAACCCTACTCGAAGTCGTCGAAGTCCTCGTCCTCGAAGTCCTTGTCGTCCTCGAGCGCGTCCTTCTGCGCCGCGGCGATCTGCTTCTTCAGCTGCGCCTGCGCCGCCGCGCTGTCCGGCACGGTCGGCTTGTGCGCGCTCGGCAGGTTGGGGTGCACGAAGCTCTTCTTGTAGGTCGTGGTCGCCGGGCCGAGGTCGCCGAGCAGGCCCTCGAGCGCCGCGCGCATCGTCTGGAAGTCCGGCAGCTGCGCCGAGCGGAAGAGATCGTAGGCGGTCCACATCAGGTCCGCGCAGATCTCCGGCGGCACCCGGCCGGTGTTCGCGCCGAGGCCGGGCAGCGCGATCGAGGTGATCGAGCCGGGGCTCGTCGCGTTCTGCATGTGGACGGCCTGGAACGCGGCGGCCGCGGCGAGCGCGACGTTCATCGAGTCGCTCACGTCCTCGCTCGAGGCGACCATCGTCGGCGTCGAGATCAAGAAGCGCGGGCTCGGCCGCCCGGTCGGGACGCACGTCGCGTGGCCGACCGGCATCGCGCCGCCGTAGCGCGCGCCGATCTGCTTCTGCACCGCGTGCTCGATCCCCGCGCCGAGGAACTTCTTGATGACTCCGTCGAGCCCGCCGTCCATGCGGCCGCCCGCGTTGGTCGGCGAGACCCACGCGCTCACGTCCTGATCGATCATCGACCCGTGCAGGATCGTGACCTCGGGGTTCTCCTCGAAGGTGTCGCGCCAGGCGGCGATCATCTTCGGGTTGATGTCGACCAGGGTGACCTTCACGGACATCGCTGCGGCTCCCATCACAGGCCCTCCAATCAGGCGGTCATCTCGACCAGGTACTCGAGCCGCTGCTGCTCGGTGCGGTAGACGACGTACTCGTCGTCGTCGAACTGGCTGTTCACCCCCGGCTTTCGGCGGATGCCGTGGCAGCTGTCGTAGCCGGGCGGCGGCTCGTTCAGGCCGTAGGTGATCTTCGTGTAGTCCTTCATCTTGCCGAGCGCGACGCGGGCGATGCCCATCAGGCGCGTGCCCTTGCGCCCTGGCGACGTGTAGAAGCTCGCCGTGCACGCGGCGTCGCCGAAGTAGATCCCGTGCCCGAGCCAGCCCGCGTCGGTGCGGTTCACGCCCATCGAGACGACGATCTTCGGCAGCAGGATCCCGCGCGAGAGGATGCCGACCCAGTTCTTGATCCGGCTGCCGTGGAAGAGGAGCTTGTGGTTGCCGACCGTCTCGGTGAACGCGGCGTGCTCCTTGCCGCGCTTCAGCGTGTAGATGTTCGTCACCTTCACGTTGCGGCTCTTGACCTGCGAGCCGGTCACGTAGCCGGCGATCTCGCGGAAGGGGCCCGAGCCCGGCTCGATCCAGCCGACCTCGCAGCCGAGCGCCTTGTACTTCTGGTCGACCTGCGAGTCGAAGAGGATGTTCTGGCCGCCCTCGCCGTTGACCTGGAGCATGTCCTTCATGAGCTGGAGGGTCTCCTGCTTGGCCTGGAACTCCTCGAGCGAGTCGATCACCGCCGAGGCGATCGCCGAGCGGGTGCGCCCGATGCGGTGCGGGACGGTGGTGTAGAAGTCGCCGCTCAGGCGCGCGAGGTCGTTGTCGCGCTTGGCGCCCTTCGCGCTCGAGTTGAAGAGCTGATAGAGCTCGTCGAGGATCTGCTCGCCCTTCTCGATCTGACCGATGGTCAGGATGCCGAGCGGCGTCTCGATGCCGTTGGCGGTGATCTTCGCGTTCACCGTGGTCGTGAGCGCGTTCGTCGCCTCCTCGTAGATGTACCCGATCAGCGCCTGCACGCCGGGCGGCAGCGTCGAGGGCTTGATCACCGGCGCGGCCTTCTTGGCGGCGGCCTTGTCGCCCTCGAGCTTCGCGAGCGTGCGCGCGTCGACGTGGCCGCTCGAGGTGCCGCGGGCCTTCGCCGAGCCGATGTTCGAGGCCGCGAGGCTGACCTCCTTGTAGCCCTTCTTCGACGAGGTCTTCTCGCGGAAGATGCCGTCGTAGCAGACCTTCGCCGCGCCTCCGTCGGCGCCGAAGTAGCGGCTCTCGCGCGCGCCGGCGTTCGGGTTCGTCTCGAGGTCGTCGGTGCGGCCGTAGTGCGTGAACACCCGGTACGAGGTCCCGGCGCCGCCCGAATGCAGCTCGATCGCGTAGTACTTGTTGTTGTTGTTCTTGAGGTCCGTCTTCTGGAGGACGGCCTTCTCGAGGATCTCGAAGTCGGACGGGAACGAGGGCTCGCCCGGTGCCCCCTGCTTGTACGCCTTCACGCTCGCCATCGTCTGCTCCGCGTCTTCGATGCCGTCCGTTCGATGTCGTCGAGGTGCGGGAGGCTACCTCGAAAGGAGATCGCGCAGAAGCCCGGTCGCCGTGCCCGTGAGGGTCTCCCGTGACGACCGGGCGCTGCGGAGAACACCTACGCGCCAGCCCCGCCCGACCTTCCCGCGGCCCCGTCGGGGGCTTGGACGCGCGCGTGGGGCACGGTATGAGTAACGGTATGCAAGCGCCCAAGGTAAAGCTGGCCGTCTCGATGTCGCCCGAGCTTCTCGAGAAGGTGAAGGAAGCCGTGGCGCAGAAGCGCGCGCGTAGCGTCTCCGCCTACGTTCAGCACGCCGTGGCCGCGCAGCTCGCGGCGGAGGCGGACTTCGATCTCCTCATTGCGGAGGGGCTCGACGAGACCGGCGGGCCCCCCACACGCGCCGAGCTGGCGCGTGCTCGCAAGCTCCTGCGCGGCGCAGCGTGAGCGGCCTCGTCTTCGACACCGGTGCGCTCATCGCGCTCGAGCGAGGCGCTCGCGACGTGATGGTCGTGGCCGCCGAGGCGCGTAGGCTCAACCACGTCATCACGGTGCCCGCCGGATGCGTCGCCCAAGCGTGGCGAGCCCCGGCCCGCCAAGCACGTCACGCAGCCTTCCTGCGGCTCTCCAACGTCCATGTGGTCCCGCTCGACGGCGCCGATGCGCGCCTCGTCGGTCTGTTGTTGGCTCGCGCCGGAGCGAAGGACATCGCGGACGGTCACGTCGCCCTCTGCGCTCAGCGCCTGGGCCAGGTCGTGCTCACGAGCGATCCGGAGGATCTGCGCGCGCTGGGGCCCGGCCTGAAGATCCACGCGGTGTAGGTCAGGCGCGCGGCGCTCGTCCTCGGAGGCGCATGCGGATCGGGGTGCCGGGGCGCAGGGTGATGCTCGGGTCGAGCTTGATCCGCTGCCCCGGGACGAGCTCGAGGCGGTAGCGCTGGCGCAGCGTCGCGAGGACGATCGCGGCCTCCATCAGCGCCATGCCCATGCCGATGCACTGGCGAGGGCCGCCGCCGAAGGGGAGGTAGGCGTAGCGGTGCCGGCTCGCGCTGCGCTCGGGCAGGAAGCGATCGGGATCGAAGCCCTCGGGGTTGTCCCAGTGGCCCGGGTGGCGGTGCAGCGCGTAGGTCACGACGCCGACCGTCGCGCCCGCCTCGATCGGCCAGCCGCAGAGGGTGTCGGCCTCGAGCGCGTCGCGCTCGAACGCCCAGGCCGGCGGGTAGAGCCGCAGCGACTCCTTGATCACCCGCTCACAGAAGGCGAGCTTCGGCAGATCGTCGAGCGAGGGCGTGCGCCCGCCGAGCACCTCGTCGAGCTCGGCCTCGAGCCGCGCGTCGACGTCGGGGTGCAGCGAGAGGAGATAGAAGGTCCAGCTCAGCGCGTTGGCGGTGGTCTCGTGGCCGGCGCCGACCAGCGTCAGCACCTCGTCGCGGAGCTGCCGCTCGCTCATGCGGCCCTCCTCGTCGGTCGCGCTCATCAAGAGGCCGAGGAGATCCTCGTGGTCCTTCGCGCTGCGCCGCCGCGCCTCCACGATGTCGAAGACGACGCGATCGACCTCTCGGAGCGCTCGCCGAAACTCGCGGTTCTTCGGGAGCGGCAGCCAGGTCGGCAGCCGCACGAGCGCGGTCGCGTAGTCGTTGGCGAAGTGCACGAGGGTCGTGAGGCGCGGGCCGATGGCGTCGGCGTCGTGGCCGAGCTCGGTGTCGAAGAGCGTGCGGCCGACGATCCGCAGGGTCAGCTTCAGCATCGCCTCGTGCACGTCGATGATCGCGCCCTCGCCGAGGCCGCCCCACGCGCTCGCGAGCTCCTCGCTCATCGCCGCCATCGGCGCGGCGAACGCCTCGATGCGCCGCCGCAGGAACGCGGGCTGCGCGAGCTTGCGCTGCCGCCGCCAGAGCTCGCCGTCGCTCGTGACGAGCCCGTCGCCGAGCACCAGCTTGAGCCCCTGGTAGTTGCGGCTCTTGACGTAGTTCTTGTTGTTGTCGACGAGCACGTGCTTGATCGCGTCGACGTCGTAGAGGAGGTAGTAGCGGAAGGGGCCGAAGCGCATGGCGATGAAGTCGCCGTGCTCCTGCATCGCCCGCACGCTGCTCACGAGCTGGTCCTCCCAGAGCAGCGGCACGTTGCCGACGAGCGGCAGCCCCGTCGGCCCGGGCGGCCTCCGTGTCCTCGAGCTCGTCGTCCCCAGCAGCATCGTCGCGGCCCTCCTGCGAGGCCCGCAGCATGACCTCGCGGGACCGCACGTGCACTGGAGCGGGTCTGGCCGCCAAAGAACACGAAGAAGCCCGGCTTTCGCGCCGCTGGCGGGCGAAAGAGGTCGGGGAGTCGGGCTTCGGCGCCTCTGGCGCGAACGGAACGTCCGGGGCTCCTTCAAGTTGAAGAAGCGCCAGGAGCGACACTCGTAGCGTTCGTGACACGCAGGCGTCGCCGATCCTCCGCGTCGCTCCGCACCTGCTAGGCTCGCGCGACCTAACCATGAGCGTCGAGCTTTCTGTCATCGAGGAGGACGCGGGCACACGCCTCGACGTGCTCTTGGTCCGCCGCGTCGAGGGCATGAGCCGCGCGAAGGCGCGCCGGATGATCGAGGACGGAGGGGTGCGGGTGAACGGCCGGCGCGCGCGAAAGGGCGCGCGGGTCGCGAGCGGCGACCACGTGCACCTCGACGAGAAGCCGGTCCCGACCGACTTCCCGGCGGCGGCCGATCCGGAGCTGCCGCTCGCCGTGCGCTACGAGGACGCGCACCTCGTGATCGTCGACAAGCCGGCCGGCGTGCCCACCCACCCGCTCAAGCCCGACGAGCGCGGCACGATCGCGGGCGCGCTCCTCGCGCGCTACCCGGAGATGGGCAACGTCGGCTACGCGCAGCGCGAGCCCGGGATCCTGCACCGGCTCGACAACGAGACCTCGGGCCTCCTGATCGCCGCGCGCTCGGCGCGCGCGTTCGACGCGCTGCGCGCGCTGCTGACCAACGCCCGCATCGACAAGCGCTACCTCGCGCTGGTCGTGGGCAACCCGGGCGTCACGACCATCGACGCGCCGATCGCGCCGCACCCGAGCGATCCGCGCCGCGTGCACGCCTGCGTCGACCCGCTCGATCGCCGGCGGCCCAAGGCGCGCCCCGCGACGACCGAGGTGCTGAAGGCTGAGCGCGTCGGCGAGAAGCACGCGCTGCTCGAGGTGAAGGCGACCATCGCGGTGCGCCACCAGATCCGCGCGCACCTCGCGGCGATCGGCCACCCGCTGGTCGGCGACTGGCTCTACGGCGGCCCGACGATCGAGGGCTTCGCGCGGCACTTCCTCCACGCCTCGCGCATCGCGTTCGTGCACCCGCTCGAGAGCGACGTCGAGGTCGACGTGAGCGCGCCCTTGCCCGAGGAGCTCGCCGCGATCCGGCGGCGCTTGGAGAGCGAGTGAGCGAGGCGGCGCGCGGAGAGATGGTCGCGCGCCAGCTCGCCGCCCGCGGCGTGCGCGATCCGCGCGTGCTGAGCGCGATGGCGAAGGTGCCGCGCGAGCGCTTCGTGCCGAGCGAGGTGCGGCACGCGTCCTACGACGATCGCGCGCTCCCGCTCGCGCGCGGGCAGACGATCTCGCAGCCCTACATGGTCGCCCGCGCCGCCGAGCTCGCGCGCATCGGGGCGGACGCGATCGTGCTCGACGTCGGCACCGGCTCCGGCTATCAGGCCGCGGTCCT
>JAEZBP010000449.1 GCA_023427125.1 Pseudomonadota bacterium
CCACGCGGAGCCGCGGCCGCCGCCGCCTCCCGAGGACGCGCCGCCGCCGCAGCACGCGGCCGTGCCGGACGCGCTCGCGCAGGCGGCGTTCGACGTGCTCAACGCGGAGGAGAGCCGCACGCGGGACGCGGCCGCGCGCACGATCCTCGAACACGCGCCGCGCGAGGACGTCCCTCCCTTCCTCGTGGCGGTCGCGGAGCTTCAGACCGCGCGCAGCTGCAACGACAAGAAGCCGCTCGTGCAGCGGCTCGCGGAGATCGGCGATCCGCGCGCGCTCCCGGCGCTCGATCGGATGGACGCGGAGCCGCGCAACGGCTGCCGGGGGCGGATGTTCCGGCGGGTGGACTGCCTCTCGTGCCTGCGAACGGACCTCGGGGTCTCGCTCGCGCTCCTGCGCGCTCGCCTCGCCGAGTAGGCGGCGGCGGCGCCGAGAGAGAAGACGCCGAGAGAGAAAAGAAAGGCCCCACCACACGCTGGACGCCGCTGCCGTTGCTCCCTTCCGGGCCTGGCGGGGTTCACGGGCCAGCGTTGGCGGGGCCATAGGCCGAGCGCGGATGCTCGGAGAGAAACAGGTGGATCAGATCAGGATCGGATCCGAATGGCGGAGAGGGCGGGATTCGAACCCGCGGTGCCGTCGCCGGCACACACGATTTCCAGTCGTGCACCTTCGACCACTCGGTCACCTCTCCCTTTCCTTCAACGGGACCGACGACGCGGGTCGTCGGAAGCTCAGCGGAGGATGTGGGATTCGAACCCACGGTACCGTTGCCGGTACACTTGATTTCGAATCAAGCGCCTTCGACCACTCGGCCAACCCTCCGCGGGCGACCATAGCAGGGGCTAAGGGGCTGTCAAAGACGATGTTTGCCCCCGGGAGACGATGAGCCCGGGGGCTTCTTGCGCTGGGCGGCGCGGATGCGGGCGAAGAAGGTGGAGAGGAGCGCCCCGCACTCGTCGGCGAGCACGTCCCCGACCAGCTCGAAGCGGTGGTTCAGCCGCGGATCGCGGCCGATCGTGTAGAGCGTAGTGGTGGCGCCGGCCTTCGGATCGGCGGCGCCGAAGACCACGCGGTCGACGCGGGCGTTGACCAGCGCGCCGGCGCACATCGGGCAGGGCTCGAGCGTCACGTAGGCCGTGACGCCGCTCAGCCGCCAGGTGCCGAGGCGCGCGGCCCCGGCCTTGATGGCGATGAGCTCGGCGTGGGCCGTCGGGTCTTGGGCGCGCACGCGCAGGATGAGGCCGCGCGCCAGGATGCGATCGTCGTGCACGAGCACGCAGCCGATCGGCACCTCGCCCGCCGCCTCCGCCGCCCGGGCCTCGGCGATCGCCGCCCACATCCAGCGGACGTCGTGGGCTGCCGCGTTGGGGATCGCCGCGTCGGGGATCGCCGCGTCGGGGATCACGGGGTGCTGGTCCATCGGGCCCCAGAAACACGAACGCCGCTCGCGATGACGAGCGGCGTTCCACGCACCCAGAAGGATTCGAACCTCCGACAACTGGTTCCGTAGACCAGTGCTCTATCCAGCTGAGCTATGGGTGCTCGGGTTGTGGCGCCCTGAGCGCTGGGGCTCAGGGAGGGCGCAGTGTATCTGCGGCGTTCCGCCTGTCAAACGGAGAGGGCGGGATTCGAACCCGCGGTACGCTTTTGACGTACGATCGCTTAGCAAGCGATTACCTTCGGCCACTCGGTCACCTCTCCCGTGCTGTCAAAGGCACCCCCGGCGGGGGCCGAAGGGGCCGAGTTCATAGCCGTGCCGGCGCCCCCTGTCAATCGATGGGGCGTCCTGGTATGCATTCCGGCGTGCGACTCTCGGCCACGCTCGCCTCGCTCGCCCTCTTGCTCGCCGCCGACCCGGCCCGCGCGTGCTCCTGCATGGAGATCGACGTGCAGGGCGCGGTCGCGCAGGCCGACGCCGTCTTCGAGGGGCGGGTGCTCGCGATCGAGCGAGAGGGCGGGACCGTGCGCGCCACGCTCGCGGTGGTGCAGCAGTGGAAGGGCGTCGAGTCCGAGCGGGTCGTCGTGGAGACGGCCGCCGACTCGGCGGCGTGCGGCGTCGCCTTCGCCGCCGAGACGAGCTGGCTCGTCTACGCCGAGCGGGAGGGCGATCGGCTGCGCGCGGGCCTCTGCTCGCGCACCGCGCGCATCGAGGACGCCGAGGAGGACGTCCGAGCGCTCGGCGCCGGCGTCGTGCCCGTCGACATCGGTCCGGGCGACGGCGTGGAAGAAGAGGAGCCCGACGAGCCCCCGGCGCGCGGCGGCTGCGCGAGCTGCTCGGCGTCGAGCGCCGCGCTCGATCGGAGCGGCGTCGCGGCGAGCCTCGCGCTCGGGCTGCTGCTGGCTAAAAGACGCCTTCGAGCTCGAGCACGAAGCCGGGCAGCGCGGGATCGCCCGAGAGCTGCGCCGGATCGCTGAGCTCCTCGACCGGGGCGCCGGGCCGGTAGACGAACGCGCGGCGGTCGCTCGGATCGAGCAGCCAGCCGAGCTGCGCTCCGTTCGCGATCCACTCCTCCATCTTCTCCTGGAGCTCGTCGAGCTTGTCCGACGGAGAGCGCAGCTCGAGCACGAAGTCGGGGCAGAGCGGCACGAACTTCTTGCGCTGCTCGGGCGTCAGCGCGTCCCAGCGCGCGCGGGCGAGCCACGCCGCGTCGGGCGAGCGCTCCGCCCCGTTCGGGAGGATGAACCCCGTCGACGAGTCGAAGCCGATGCCGGTTCCGTCGCGCTGCGTCCATGACGCGAGCTTCCCGATCAGGTTGAAGTTGCGAGCGCCCGTCTCTCCTCCCGTCGGCGGGATGATCAGCAGCTCCCCGTCCGCGGTGCGCTCGATCCTCAGATCGCGGTTCGCCCGGCAGAGCTCGTAGAGCGCGTCGTCGTCGATCGGGCGCGCGGGGCGCACCCGCAGGGGCAGCAGATCGGTGGGGGTCACGAGGTAGCTGCTGTGCGACTCGCGAACGCGGCTCGCCTCGGGCGTCATGCCTTCAGGGTAGCGCCTCCCGAGCACCAACGAAAACGCCCCGCCGGAGCGGGGCGTCTCGGTGGCTCTTCGGACCTCTCGGCCTCAGCTCTTGTAGATCGCCATCACGTCGCGGAGGAGCTTGACCGCCTCGGCCTGGGGGCGCTGGAACGCGTTGCGCCCCATGATGCTCCCCATGCCGCCGCCGGCGTGGATCTGCTTGATCTCCTCGAGGACCTCGGCCGTGCCCTTGGACTCGCCGCCCGAGAAGATGACGATGCGCTTGCCCTTGAAGCAGGCGTCGACCACGTGGCGGATCCGATCGGACAGCGTCGCGACCGGGATCTGCTCGTAGTACTTGCGCCCGTCGTCGCGAGCGACCCGCGCGCTCGGCGGCTTGACCTTCACCACGTGCGCGCCGAGCTGGCAGGCGATGTGCGCGGAGTACGCGATGACGTCGACCGCCGTCTCGTCCTCCTTGGCCATGTTGCCGCGCGCGTAGGACCAGATGATCGTCGGGATGCCGTAGTCGCGCGCCTCGGCGATGAGGTCGCGGACCTGCTGGAACATGTCGTTGCGGGCCGCCGACCCCGGGTAGATCGTGAAGCCGATCGCGCTGCAGCCGAGGCGCGCCGCGTCCTTCACCTGCGAGGTCATCGCGGAGCAGGGCGCCCCCGGGTTGCTCAGCGAGTCGCTGTTGTTGACCTTGAGGATCAAGGGGAGCTTGCCGGCGTACTCGTGCGCGACGGACTCGATGAACCCGAGCGGCGCCGCGTACGCGTTGCACCCCGACTCGACCGCGAGGCTCGGGTGGAAGCGCGGATCGTAGCCGGCCGGGTTCGGGCCGAAGCTGCGGGCGGGCCCGTGCTCGAAGCCCTGGTCGACCGGCAGGATCACCATCTTGCCCGTGCCGGCCAGCGTCCCGTGGTTGAGCATCCGGCGCAGGTTGCCGATGACGCCCGGGTTCTCGCCCGCGTAGTTGGCGAGGATCTTCTCGACGGCTTCGCTCATCTTCGTATCTCCCCTTGAGAGCGGGCGAGCATAGCGCAAGCCCGCTCGGTCCAGCGTGCGAACACCCACGATCACATGGGTCGCTCCGCTCCGCGACGGCATCCCGACACCTGCAAACGGCGCAGGTGTCGGCCTACCGTCACGGAGCTTAGCTCCGTTGAGCGAGCGGAGGAGAAGGGATTCGAACCCCTGGTGCCCTTGCGAGCACGGCGGTTTTCAAAACCGCTGCCATCGACCACTCGGCCACTCCTCCACGAGCGGGTGGGTTACCACGTCGGCCTGCCCCCCGCATCTGTGCTGGCTGGCGCGCGCATTCGCGCGGGCGGGCCGAGCTACGCGTCCGTCTCGACCGGCCGGCGCCCCTAGCAGCACCCCGCGCCCTTGTGACAGACTCGACGAGATGCGGCGTGCGCTCTCCATGCTCCTCGCCTCGGTCCTCGGCGCTGCCCTCGGTGGCTGCGCCCTCGGCGACGACGGGGTGAACCGGCGGGACGACGACGGAGGCCCCGTCGCGACCTTCGACGCGGGCCGCGACGCTGGAGAGGCCACCGACGCGTGGACGCCGCCGATCGAGTGCGAGCCGCGCTGCGACGACACCCAGACCTGCGTCGATGGGACCTGCGTGTCGGGCGTGCTCGATCTGGACGGCGACGGAGTGCCCGCCGAGAGCGACTGCGACGACATGAACGCCAGCGTCGGCTCGAGCGCCGAGCGCGCGTGCGACAACTCGTGCGGCGCGGGCATGGAGCGCTGCACGGGCGGCGTGTGGGCGGAGTGCGACGCGCCCGCCTCGTGTGAGTGCGCGGCGGGCTCGGCGCCGCGCACCGTCGCGTGCGCGCAGTGCGGGATGCAGCAGCAGAGCTGCGTCGACGGCACGTGGACGAACACCGGATCGTGCACCGGGATGGGCGCCTGCTCGCCCGGCGCCGTCGAGTCGCGAACGAGCAGCTGTGGGGCGTGCGGTGAGGGCACGCGGACGGAGACCCGCACCTGCTCGAGCAGCTGCGCGTGGGGCAGCTTCACGCCGGTGGGCTCGTGCTCGACCGCCGCCACGTGCACGCCGGGTCAGACCGACAGCGAGACGCGCGCGTGCTCCGGCGGCTGCGGGATGACGGAGCGGCGCACTCGCAGCTGCAGCAGCAGCTCGTGCACGTGGGGCTCGTTCGGCTCGTGGAGCGGGTGCAGCCCGTGCGGCCCGGTCTGCGGCAACGGCACGTGCGAGTCGGGCGAGACCTGCGCGGCCTGCGCCGACTGCCGCTACGGGCACGGCGGCAACGGCAACGGAGGCGACTCGTGCGCGGGCGTGCCGGCCGAGACGTGGCGCTGCGTGTACAGCTCGAGCCTCGGGGGCAACGTCAGCCAGGTCTGTCGCTCCGGCGCGTGGGTCAACTTCAACTTCGACCCCCGCGGCTGCAGCTCGTGCCGCTGCTCGTTCTCGCTCTCGTGCTGTCAGGCCGGCTACACGGGCGGCGGCTGCGGCTGATAAGCGCCAGCGGCGCTCGCGCTCGTGTATCCTCGCCCCCTCACCGGAGGGAAGATGGCGGACACGATCGTTCACCGCCTGCTCGAGCAGGCGAAGAAGCGCCCCGACGCGCCGGCGTACCTCGTCAAGCGCAACGCGGTGTGGCACGCGTCGAGCTTTCGCGAGTACGGCGAGGAGGTCGAGCGCGTCGCGCGCGCGCTGATCGACCTCGGCTTCGAGCGGGGCGCGCGCAGCTGCATCCTCGGCTTCAACCGGCCGGAGTGGGTGATCTTCGATCTCGCGACGATGGCCGCGGGCGGCGCGCCGGCGGGCATCTACACGACCTGCTCGCCCGAGGAGGTCGCGTACATCCTCAACCACTCCGAGGCGCCGGTGATCCTCGTCGAGAACGAGGAGCAGTGGAAGAAGGTGCAGGAGAAGCGGGACGAGCTCCCGCACCTGCGCCACGTCGTGACCATGAAGGGCGTCGAGATCGACGATCCCATGGTGCTCACGTGGGAGGCGTTCCTCGCGCGCGGCGACGACAGCAAGAAGGCCGAGCTCGCCGCGCGCATCGACGCGCTGGCCGACGACGGCCCCGCGACGCTGATCTACACCTCCGGCACCACCGGCCCGCCCAAGGCGGTGATGCTCTCGCACCAGAACCTCGCCTGGACCTCGCGCATCCTCGCGCAGACGGCCAGCATCGAGCCCGGCGCGCGCATCCTCAGCTACCTGCCGCTCTCGCACATCGCCGAGCAGATGGCGTCGATCCACGGCCCGGTGACGGTCGGCGGCACCGTCTACTACGCCGAGTCGCTCGACAAGATCGCCGACAACATCAAGGACTGCCGCCCCACGCTCTTCTTCGGCGTGCCGCGCATCTGGGAGAAGTTCCACGCGGCGGTGGCCGGCAAGCTCGAGCAGGCCACCGGGGTGAAGGCCAAGCTCGTCGCGTGGGCGCGCGGCGTGGCCACGCGCGCCAACGAGCTGAAGAACCGGGGCGAGGAGCCGGCGGGGATGCTCGCGCTCCAGTACTCGCTCGCCAAGAAGCTCGTCTTCTCGAAGCTGAAGGCCGCGCTCGGCCTCGACGCCGCCCGCACCCTGATCAGCGGCGCGGCGCCGATCAGCAAGGAGGTCATCGAGTTCTTCGCGAGCCTCGACCTCGTGGTGCAGGAGATCTACGGGCAGTCGGAGGGCAGCGGGCCGACCTCGTTCAACCTGACGGGGCGCACGCTCTTCGGGAGCGTGGGGCCCGCGCTCCCCGGCGTCGACGTGAAGATCGCGGAGGACGGCGAGATCATCTTCAAGGGCCCCAACGTCTTC
This sequence comes from Pseudomonadota bacterium, assembly GCA_023427125.1. GTDB lineage: Bacteria > Myxococcota_A > Polyangia > Polyangiales > Sandaracinaceae > JAEZBP01. Next base: position 6,751 of record JAEZBP010000449.1, read on the forward strand.
CTCGGCTACTTCAAGGACGAGGAGGCGACCCGCGAGACGATCGACCGAGACGGCTGGCTCCACTCCGGCGACCTCGGCCGCTTCGATGACGAGGGCTACCTCCACATCACGGGCCGCAAGAAGGACATCATCATCACCGCCGGCGGCAAGAACATCACGCCCAAGAACATCGAGTCCGGCATCAAGAACCACCCGCTCGTGCACGAGGCGGTGGTCATCGGCGACCGGCGCAAGTTCCTCACCGCGCTGATCTCGCCCGACCTCGAGGCGGTCGAGAAGTTCATGAAGGAGCGGGGCCTCAGCGGGCCGGTGGACCGGTGCAGGGAGGTCCACGACTCGATCTGGGAGACGGTCGAGGAGGTCAACAAGAAGCTCGCGCGGGTCGAGCAGGTGAAGAAGATCAAGATCCTCTCGCGCCCGCTGAGCATCGAGACGGGGGAGCTCACGCCCACGCTCAAGGTGAAGCGCAGCAAGGTGAGCGAGCACTTCGCGTCGGACATCGAGGCGATGTACGCCGACGCGGCCGCGTAAGGATCGCTTGAGCCGCGCGCTCCCGGTCCTCGCGCTCCTCGTCGCGTTCGCCGCCTCGCCGGCGAGCGCGCAGGAGCCGGGCGCGGACGCGCGCGGAGCCGCGATCGACTCGACCGAGACGGCGGGCGCGGAGCCGGTCGTCCGCGTGCGCCAGCTCGTCCCGGAGGCGGTCCCGTGGTGGCAGCGGGCCGTGAGCTTCCTCGGGATCTTCGTCATGGTCGCGATCGCGTGGGCGATGTCGTCCGATCGCCGCCGCTTCCCGTGGCGGATCGTGGCGGTCGGGATCGGTCTCCAGCTCGTCTTCGGGCTCTTCGTCTTGAAGACCGAGGCCGGGCTCATGCTCTTCTCGTTCCTCAACGACGTCGTCACGCGGATGCTGCAGTTCACCGAGGACGGCTCGCGCTTTCTCTTCGGCAACTATCTCGATCGCGAGTTCACCGTCGCGCTCAACGTCCTCCCCACGATCATCTTCTTCTCATCGCTGATGAGCGTGCTCTATCACCTCGGGCTGATGCAGCGCGTCGTCTCCGGCGTCGCCTGGGTCATGCAGCACACGCTGAAGACGTCGGGGGCCGAGACCCTCTCGGCGGCGGCCAACATCTTCGTGGGCCAGACCGAGGCGCCGCTCGTCGTGAAGCCCTTCGTCTCGACGATGACCCGCTCGGAGCTGATGTCGGTGATGTCCGGCGGGTTCGCCACCGTCGCGGGCGGCGTGCTCGCCGCCTACGTCGGGATGCTCTCGGGCTCCTTCCCCGACATCGCCGGCCACCTGATCGCGGCGAGCGTGCTCAGCGCGCCGGCCGCCTTGTTGATCGCGAAGGTGATGGTGCCGGAGACGGAGACCCCGGTGAGCGCCGGCACCCTCGAGATGACGAAGGAGCGCCCCCACGCGAACCTGCTCGACGCGGCGGCCGGAGGCGCGGCCGACGGGCTCAAGCTCGCGCTGAACGTGGGCGCGATGCTGCTCGCGTTCCTCGCGCTGGTGGCGATGGTCAACTACGTCATCGGCCTCCCCTCGCTCTGGCACAACGAGTCGACGTGGGAGGCGCTGCGCGCCGCGATCGAGCGGGCCGGCCAGCCGATCCCGGAGGGCTGCGCGAGCCCGGCGGGCGCCGAGGGCTTCTACTCGTGCATCGAGCGGGGGCTCGCCGTGCATCCGGGCGACTTCACGGCGTGGCGGCCGTGGTCGCTCGAGCGCGTGCTCGGCTACGCGTTCTGGCCGATCGCGTTCGCGATGGGCGTGCCGATCGACGACTGCGCGGCGGTGGCCGCCCTGCTCGGCGAGAAGCTCGTGCTGAACGAGTTCGTCGCCTACCTCGATCTCGCGAGCCAGCTCCAGGGCGGCGGCGCGCTCAGCCACCGCGCGGTGGTCATCACCACGTACGCGCTCTGCGGCTTCGCCAACCTCGGCTCGATCGCCATCCAGATCGGCGGCATCGGCGGCATCGCCCCCGAGCGGCGCCCGGAGCTCGCGCGCCTCGGCCTGCGCGCGATGATCGCGGGGACGCTCGCCGCGAACATGACGGCGTGCGTCGCCGGCGTATTGGTTTGAGCTCGCTTCAGCGGCCCGGCGGCAGGAGCCTCGTGCCGCCGCTGGCGCTGCCCTCGAGCGGGCGGTGGAGGACGACCTTCTCGCCCTCCGCGCGGCCGAGCGCGTGCGCCGCGAAGCGCGAGGTGCTCGAGCGGCCCGCGGCGCGCACGCGGGGGTGGCGCTTCTTGAAGAAGGCCGCGAGCGCCGGGTCGCCGACCCACACGAGGCCTGCGCCCGCGTGCTCGCGCCTCGCACCGTCGAGCTTCGCCATGAAGCCGCTCACCACGCCCACCATGAACGCGGATCGATCGCCGGGGCGCAGGCCGGGCCGGAGCGCGCGCGCTTCCTTCCACAGCCGCTCGGTCGTGGCCATCAGGAACGCGTGGACGTACTCCGCCATCGCGACGTTCTCGGGCGTCCCGCAGATCTCGAGGACGCTCTCGCTGCGGCACGTGCGCGGGACGTACACGTGCGTCCAGATCACCTCGACGAAGAAGTGCTTGCCGAGCAGGCCGCCGATCATGCTCTCGGCGGTGTTCTTGCGGAGCCGCGGGGTGCCGAGCTGGCGGATGACGAAGCGCCGCTCGCCCAGATCGCCCGCGAGCTGGTGCTTGAGCATGAGCTCCTGCGCGCGCCGCATCGCGAGCTCGGCCTCGTGCTGGTTCTGGCTGCCGGCGAGCGCGAGGAGCTTGCGCACCTTCTCGATGATCCGCGCGCTCGGCGAGTCCGCCTCACCGGCCTCCGGCTGCCCGAACGCGCGCGGATCGATCGCGCGCTCGGCGCACACGCGCCGGAACGTCGGGCCGTGCGGCGGCTCGTGCTCGACGCCGAGCACCTCGTGGACGAACTGATGCGCGAGCTCGTGCCGCAGCACCTCGACGACCTCGCCCCAAGGCCGCTCGAAGACCAGCGGGCGCGAGAGCTCGATGGTGCGCTCGGCGGCGATCCAGCGGCCGAGCACGCCCGCGTCGGTCAGGCGGAGCGCCGCCGGCTTCAGACGATCTTGGAAGAGCTCGCGACCCGACAGGAGCGCCTCCACGCGGAGCGCATGGAGCAGCGGAGTCTCGAGCTCGGCCCACGCGCCGGCGTCTGGCTTCCTCCTCGGCATGCGTGGACCCTCAACGCCGAGTCGAGGGCTGCGCCGGGACCGAGCGGCGGCGCGCGCGGCACAGCCAGCCGGCGGCGCGCTCCGGCTCCTGCGGGCTGAACGGGATCGCCCTGATCTCGACGACGGAGAGGTGCGGCTCGATCGCCTCGGCGAGGTCGCGCACCGTGCGGCGCGGCGGCCCTTCTTCGCGAGGCGGCCCTTCGGTGCTGCCGATCAGGCTGAGCCACTCGCCCGCCGGGGCCAGCGCGGCGGCGACCCGCTCGGCGAAGCGAGCGCGCTGCGCCGGCTCGTCGAAGACGTGGAAGCAGCCACGATCGAAGACGAGATCGAAGAGAGGCTCGCCCAGCTCCGCGCCCAAGAAGTCGAAGACCTCGAAGCGGCACGCGAGCGGCTCGTCCCCCTGCTTGGCGCGCGCCTTCTCGATCGCGCGAGGCGAGACGTCGACGCCGAGCACGTCGAAGCCCCGGCGCGCCAGCCAGAGCGCGTTGGTCCCCGTGCCGCAGCCGACGTCGAGCGCCCGACCGCGCGCCTCGCTGGCGAGCACATGCTGCACGAGCCAGGGGTCCGGCTGGCCGCTGTCCCAGGGCAGGTCGCCCCCCTCGTAGCGCGCGTTCCAATCGATGGTGGTCATCGCAGCCTCCTCGGCTGGCGTGTAGACCATGGAGCGCGGTCGGTCGAGCGAGGCCGCGCGAGCGACCTCCGATCGATCAGATGCTCGCGGACGCCGCGGGGCGGGTGCCCGGCGGGGCGCGGTGCTTGCCCGGCTCCACGGTGTTGTCGCCGTAGAACGTCTTGCCGGTCTCGGCCATGTCGAGCAGGACCGGCGCGGGGGCGAAGCGGTTGCCGAGCCGATCGCGGAAGCGCTGCATGCGCCGGACGATCTCGCCGGCGCCGACCACGTCGACGTATCGGAAAGGGCCGCCGCGGAAGGGCGGGAAGCCGAGGCCGAAGATCGCGCCGATGTCTCCGTCGCGCGCGCTCCGCAGGATGCCCTCGCCGAAGCAGAGCGCCGCCTCGTTCACGAACGCGAGCGCGCAGCGCTGCGCGATCTCGTCGTCGGCGAGCTCCTTGTCGGGCTGGATGCCGAGGACGGTGTAGACCGTCTCGTCGACCTCCTTCTTCTTCTTCTTGCCTCCGTCGTAGAGATAGAAGCCGCGCTTGTTCTTGCGCCCGTAGCGCTCGTCGGCGACGAGCTTCTCGAAGCCGGGCGGCGGCTTCATCCGATCGCCGAAGTGGCCGTGGACGATGTGCCCGACCTTCTCCGCGACGTCGATGCCGACCTCGTCGAGCAGCGTGATCGGCCCGACCGGGAAGCCCCAGTCGACGAGCGCGCGATCGATGGCGTCGACCGGCACGCCCTCGTTCAGGATGTAGGCCGCCTCGTTCATCAGCGGGCCGAGGATGCGGCTCGTGTAGAAGCCGACGCCGTCGTTCACCACGATGACCGTCTTGCCCTGCTTCTTGCCGAGCTCGACGCACGTCGCGGTGACCCAGTCCGCCGTCTTCTCCGTCACGATGATCTCGAGCAGCGGCATCTTCTCGACCGGCGAGAAGTAGTGCATGCCGATCACCGTCTCCGGGTGGCGCGAGCCCTCGGCGATCTTGGTGATCGGGATCGAGCTCGTGTTCGACGCGAAGATGACGTCCGGCTTGCCGGCGTCCTCGACGTCCTTCAGCACGCGGTGCTTGATGCCGAGGTCCTCGAAGACCGCCTCGATCACCACCGGGATCGCCTCGAAGCCCGAGTAGTCGACGGTGCCGGTGACGCGCGCCATCCGGATCTCGCGGTCCATCTTGGTGATGCGCTTGCGCTCGACCCGCTGGTCGAGGAGCTTCCGGACGTACTTGAGCCCGCCCGCGACGCCCGCCTCGTCGCGGTCCTTCAGGCGCACCGGGATGCCCGCGCGATCCGCGGTGACGTACGCGATGCCCGCGCCCATCAGCCCGGCGCCGAGCATGCCGACGCGATCGACCTCGCGCGGCTTCACGCTCGGATCGTCGACGCCGGTCTCCTTCTTCATCGCCGTCGTCGCGAAGAAGATGTTCATCAGCTGCGCGGCCTCCGGGCTCACCACGAGCTCGCCGAAGGCCTCGGCCTCCGCCTCGCAGCCCTTCTCGAAGCCGTCCTCGAGGCCGGTCTTCACCACGTCGAGGATCCGCTCCTGCGCCGGGTAGTTGCCGCGCGTCTTCTTGAGGAGCGCCTTCTTCGCCTGATCGAAGACGACCTTGCGGCCGAGCGGGTTCTCCTTGAGCGCCCAGTCCTGGAGCTCGCCCGCGTCCAGGAGGTCTTTCAGCTTCCTGTCGCGCGGCCCTCCGCGCGCCAGCCAATCCTTGGGCTTTTTACCCGCCTTCTGCGCGAGCTTGAGCGCGTGCTCGGCGGCGACGTCGACGAGGATCGCCTCCGGCACGACCTCGCTCACGAGGCCGAGCTTCTTCGCCTTGCGGGCGTCGATCTGCTTGCCGGTGAGCAGCATGTCGAGCGCGCTCTGGATGTCGATCAGCCGCGGGAGGCGCTGGGTGCCGGCGGCCCCGGGCAGGAGCCCGAGCTGGGACTCGGGCAGGCCGAGCTTGGTGCGCGGCGCGTCGCTGGCCACGCGCGCGTGGCAGGCCAGCGCGACCTCGAGCCCGCCGCCGAGGCACGCGCCGTGGATGGCGGCGACGACCGGCACCCGGAAGTCGGCGATGCGCGAGAGCGCGCGCTGGCCGGTGCGGCTCATCTCGGCCGCTTCCCGCGCGCTCTTGGCCAACTGCAGCATCTTCACGTCGGCGCCGACGATGAAGTCCTTCTTGGCGCTCGCGAAGACCACCGCCCTGCACGACGAGTCCTTCTCGATCGCCTCGAAGGTCCGCGCGAAGTCGGCGGCGAAGCTGTCCTTGAGCGTGTTCACGCTCTCGCCGGGCAGATCCATCCGGACCACGAAGACTCCGTCGGCCCGCTTCTCGATCTTCAGTGCGTCGCTCGCCATTGCACCCTCCTTCACGCCGCCTCGAGGACCATCGCCGCGCCGAGGCCGCCGGCCGCGCACGCGGTGCACATCGCGAGCTCGCCGCCGCGGCGCCGCAGCTCGTAGAGCGTCTGCGTGATCTGCCGCGCGCCGGTGGCCGCGAACGGGTGACCGATCGCGATCGAGCCGCCGTTCACGTTGAGCTTGTCGAAGTCGACCTCGCCGAGCGGCTCGCTGCGCCCGAGCTCCTCCTCCGCGAAGCGCTTGCTCGCGAAGGCCTGCGTGTTGCTGAGCACCTGCGCCGCGAAGGCCTCGTGCATGTCGATGAGATCGAGATCGGAGAGCTTCAGCCCGGCCGCGTCGAGCGCCTTGGGCGCCGCGTAGGCCGGGCCCATCAGCATCTGCCCTGCCGGATCGACCGCGGCGAACGCGAAGCTCCGGATGTAGCCGAGCGGCGCGAGGCCGAGGGCCTTGGCCTTCTCCTCGCTCATCAAGAGGAGCGCGCTCGCGCCGTCGGTCAGCGGCGAGCTGTTGCCCGCGGTGATCGTGCCGTGCTTGCGATCGAAGACCGGCTTGAGCTTCGAGTAGCCCTCGATCGACGACTCCTTGCGGACGAGGTTGTCCTCCTTGATCGCGTCGAAGCTCGGCGGGACGAAGACCTCCATCACCTGCTCGGCGAAGCGGCCCTCGGCCCACGCCTTCGCGGCGCGCGAGTGGCTCATGTGCGCCAGCTCGTCCTGCTGCGCGCGCGGGATGTGGTTCTCCTTCGCCATCTTCTCGGCGCTCTCGCCCATCGTCAGGCCGGTCGTGTACTCCTTGAGGGCGGGGGGCACCGGCAACAGGTCCTTGGGCGAGAGGCCCGAGAACGCGGAGAGCCGCTCCTTGAGCGAGCGCGCCTTGTTCGCCTCGATCAGCGCGGCCGCGAGCTTCTTGCTCACGCCGATCGGCACGTCGGACGCGCTGTCCGCGCCGCCGGCGACGCCGCAGTCGATCATCCCCGTCTCGATCGCCTGCGCGACGTTGACCGCCGACTGATAGCTCGTCGCGCACGCGCGAGACACGCTGTAGGCCTCGATGTCGCGGGGCATCCCGGTGAGCAGCACGATCTCGCGCGCGATGTTCGGCGCCTGCAGCGAGGGCACCACCTGCCCGTAGACCAGCTGCTGGATCTCGTGCGGATCGACGCCGGTTCGCGCGAGCAGCTCGTTCACGACCGTCCTGCCGAGATCGAGCGCCGCCATGTTGCGATACGCCGTCGCCTGCTTCGCGAACGGAGTGCGCAGCCCACGGACGACGGCTACGCGCGTCGCCTTCCCGTTGCCCTTGGCCATGGAGATCCTCCCGCGTTCCTGAACCGCGATTCAGCGGTGGCCTAGGACACATGACGCAGCGTGTCAAGGCGTAGCCAGGGCGCATTCGCTTGACGTCTAGACGCGGCGCGAGAGACTGCCCGCATGCGCGTCACGCTCCTCTACTTCGCCGCCGTTCGTGAGCTCGTGGGCCGGAGCGAGGAGGCGATCGAGCTCGCGCCGAGCGTGCGCGCGATCGACGCGCTGGCGCGCTCGCTCGAGGAGCGGCACCCCGCGCTCCGGGGGCGGCTCGGGCAGGTGCGCTTCGCGGTCAACGAGGAGCTGGTCTCGCTCGATCACGCGCTGGCCGACGGCGACGTGGTGGCCGTGATCCCGCCGGTGGCCGGCGGATCGGATCGCGCGCCCGCGACCGAGCGCGTGGCGATCCGGAGCGAGCCCCTCTCGGTCGACGCGGTGATGGAGCTCGTGCGCCACCCGAGCGCCGGCGCGCTCGCGCTCTTCCTCGGGACGGTGCGCGATCACAACGCAGGCCAAGTCGTGACCGCCCTCGAGTACAGCGCGTACGAGTCGATGGCGGTCGCCGAGATGGCGCGCATCGTCGA
>JAEZBP010001022.1 GCA_023427125.1 Pseudomonadota bacterium
TACCGACGTGGAGATCTATCGGTTCTGAGGCTAGGCGGGGAGGCCGGCACCGCCCGAGACCTCGCCGGCCGCGCGCGCCGCGGCGGCGGCGGCGATCGCCGAGCGGCTCGCGGGCCTCCTCGCCGACCACGCCCTCGCCGATCCCAGCGAACGAAGGAGCGCGAGCACATCGGTCGCTCCGCTGCGTGACGGCGTCCCGACACCTGCGAACGACGGCAGATGTCGGCCTACCGTCACTCAGCTGCGCTCCTTGATCACCGCTCGCTTCGAGCCGGCGGAGCTCTTCGCGGTGGTGAACGAGCTGGCCGCGCTGGTGCCGGGGCGAGACGGCGAGCACGCGCTCGAGGGCCGCCTCGAGCACGTCTCGCTCGGCGAGATCCTCCAGCTCTTGACCCACCAGCGCCAGTCCGGCGTGCTCGAGATCGAGAAGCAGCCCTCTCGCTCGCGCCGCTCGGTCACCGTCTGCCTGAAGGACGGCGCCGTCTCGCTCGCGCTCGGCCAGGTCGACGAGTCCCAGTTCCGTCTCGGCCGCTATCTGCTGCGCGAAGGCCTGATCGATCGCGACGAGCTCGAGCGCATCGTGCGCAACCGAGCGCAGCGGAGTGACGTCGCGCCGTCACGCCGCGGAGCGAGCCAACAGCACCGAGCGCAGCGCAGCGACGGCCGCGCGAGCGGGCTGCTCGGCACCCACCTCGTGAAGCTGGGCTACGTCTCCGCCGACGAGCTCTCGAAGATCCTGGTCCAGCAGACCTCCGAGCTGATCTACGAGGCGCTGCGCTGGCGGCGGGGGCGCTTCCGCTTCCTGCGCTTCGCCACGCGGCCGGAGGCGGCGGACGCGCGCCTCGGCCTCCCGCTCGCGTCGATCCTGATGGAGGGCCTCCGCCGCGTCGACGAGTGGCGGCTCATCGAGGAGCAGATCCGCTCCTTCGACGACGTCCCGCGGCGCGACGAGGAGGCGCTCGCCCACGTGGACCCCGCGCGCCTCAGCGCCGAGGAGCGCCGCGTCCTCGAGACGGTGGACGGCGCCCGCACGGTCCGCGAGGTCGTGGAGCACACGCGGATGGCGAGCTTCGACGCGTGCAAGATCCTCTTCCAGCTCACGACCTCGCGCCTCGTCCGCGTGACGCCGGCCCCCGAACGGCTTTGACCCCGCGCGAGCACCCTGCTTATCTTCGCCCCTGAACGGCGAGAGCCGATCTCGCGAGCTTGTGCAGTGCCACTCCCTCCGCTCCTCGTCTTCACCGTCGTCTCGGGCCTCGCCGCCGCGCTCGCGGGGCGGCAGGAGCTCAGGGCCAGCCCGCGCCCGGTCGCGCTCACGCGCAGCTTCTTCGCGTACCTCTCGTACCCGATCTTCGTGGTCGTCCCGACGTCGGTCTACTTCTACGTCTTCCACGGCGACTGGTTCCTGCTCTACTTCGTCGACGTCTCGAGCGTGCCCTCGGCGGTCGCGCTGATCGGCTTCGTCCTGCAGGTCGGGCTCGGCGCGCTCGGCTTCCTCCTCGGGGCGGTCCTCGTGCGCACCCAGCGCGAGGTGGCGGTCGGCGTGATCCTCGGCGTGTTGCTGGTCGCTGCGGCCGGCGTGCTCGTGGCCTACGGCGATCGCCTCGCGCAGGTGGGCAGCTACGCGCAGTTCCACGGGCAGTTCGGGCTCGAGCCCTTCGAGGGCGGCCCGATCCTGACGGGCGCGCTCGCCACCTCGGCCATCGCGCTCTTCGGCCTCTCGTTCCTGCTCGTCCGCTTGTGGCAATCGGGACGGCGGTGACCAGGGGCGCAGCGGAGTGACGCTGGGCCCATACCTGCTGCCGTTCGCAGGCGTCGGGATGCCGTCACGCAGCGGAGCGATGCAATGTGATCCGCGCCGTGCACGGCCGTTGTTGACCGGCACTCCGCGGTGCTGGTAGCGTGGCCGGCAATTCCCTTGGTTTTTCCGCACGCGAGGTAGGAACGTGGCCGGGCGCGCCAAACGCTTGATGCTCGTGACGGGGTTGTTCGCGAGCCTCTCGTCGCTCGCGGCCTGCGGGCCGAGCTTCTACACGTTCAACGTCATCCCCGCGTCGAGCGCCGTCGAGCAGGCCCGCGTGGCGAACGCGGCCGAGCACGCGCCCTACGAGTTCTTCATCGCGCAGAGCTACCTCGACAAGGCGCGCGAGGAGGCCGCGGAGGCGAACTACCAGGACGCGATCCGCTTCGCCGAGCGGGCGAACGAGCTCGGCACCAAGGCGCGCGACATGGCGCAGCGGCGCATGCGAGAGCTGGGGCGCTGACCGGCATGAAGCGCGCGCTCCCCGTCGTCATCGGCCTCACTCTGATCGCGCTCGGCTGCGGTCGCGCGGCCACGCTCTCCGGGCGCATCGACGGGCTGCGCGCGGTGGTCGAGCAGGCCGAGCGCAACGGCGCGTATCGCTGCGCGCCGCGCGAGCTCGCGATCGCGCAGTCGAACATCGACTTCGCCGAGACCGAGATGGCGCAGGGCAACATGGACCGCGCCGAGTCGCACTTCGCGCTCGCCGAGCCCAACGGCCGCGCCGCGTTCCGGCTCAGCCCCGCCTCCCGCTGCGCGCCCCGCGACGTGGCCATCGAGCGGCCGCCTCAGCCCGGCGATCGCGACGGCGACGGCATCCTCGATCCCGACGACCAGTGCCCCGACGATCCCGAGGACTTCGACGGCTACCAGGACGAGGACGGCTGCCCCGACGACCAGGACACCGACGGCGACGGAATCCCCGACAGCACCGACACCTGCCCGCTCGAGCCCGAGGATCGCGACGACTATCAAGACGCCGACGGCTGCCCCGACCCGGACAACGACCTCGACACGCTGGTCGACGCGGGCGACCGCTGCCCGCTCGAGCCGGAGGACATGGACGGCCACCAGGACGCCGACGGCTGCCCCGATCCCGACAACGACGGCGACGGCATCCCCGACACCAGCGATCGCTGCCCGAACGAGCCCGGACCCGCGGCCGAGCAGGGCTGCCCGCGCGTCTACCAGGACGTCGAGGTGACCTCGACCGGGATCGTGATCCACCAGACCGTCTACTTCGAGTTCAACCGCGCGGTGATCCGCTCCCAGTCGTTCCCGCTCCTCGACACGGTAGCTCAGGTCATGCGCGACTTCCCGGACATCACCGTCGAGGTCCAGGGCCACACCGACGATCGCGGCCGCGACGACTACAACCTGCGCCTCTCCGGCGAGCGCGCCGAGGCGGTGCGGCAGTACCTGATCCAGCGCGGCATCCCCGCGAGCCGGATGACCGCACAGGGCTATGGCGAGACCCGGCCGATCGCGAGCAACCGCACGGCGCCGGGGCGCGCGCAGAACCGGCGCGTCGAGTTCGTGCGCACCGATCCGAGCGCGCAGCAGAGTCGTGACGAAGAGGCCGTGCCCTGAGCACAGCGAGAGAGAGCGCGGAGACTTGCAGATGCTTCAATGGGGTAATCGACCGATGAACCGTATCTTCACGGCCCATGTGATCCTGTGCAGCGCGCTCGCGTCCGGTGTCGTGCTCGGCGCCGCCGGCGAGGCGGCCGCGCAGAGCCCGCTCTCGCAGGTGCTCGATCTGAACCGGCAGGCGATGGACGCCTACCAGATGCTCGAGCTCGAGCAGGCGCAGGAGAAGCTCGAGCGCGCGCTCCAGATCGCGCAGCAGCGCAACGTCACCGGCGCGCCGCTCGCCCGCACCTACCTGAACCTCGGCGTGGTCGCGGTGGGAGGCTTCGCGGACAACGGGCGCGGCATGCAGTACTTCCGCCAGGCGCTCGGCGCCGACCCGAACATCTCGCTCGATCCGCTCACCAGCACGCCCGAGATCCAGACCGTCTTCAACCTCGCGCGCCAGCAAGGCGGCACCGGTGGCGGCGGTGGCGGCGGCGGTGGCGGCGGTGGTGCCGGCGGCGGCGGTGGTGCCGGCGGCGGTGGTGGTG
>JAEZBP010000523.1 GCA_023427125.1 Pseudomonadota bacterium
CGGCGTGGTGCCGGGCAACATCGTGACCAACCGGTCATCACATTCCGTGCCGCGCTCGTGCCACGCGCGCCGCCGCCACCGCGACCCCGAATTGATGGCTCCGGTAGCCGCCATAGCGGCTAGCCCAGTGGCCAGCGCCCCGGCCCGTACGCGAACGCGCGCCCGAATCTCAGAGCAGACCGAAGAGCGCTTTGCGCCGGATCTCGGCGCAGCGCTTGGCGAGCTCGGCGCCCTCGATGCCGGCGTAGCGCTCGCTGCGCGCCCACTCGCTGCCGTCGTGGCGCATGAAGAGGACCGCGCGCGAGCGGGGATCCCAGCGCACCGCCTCGACCTCGTCCCAGGACAAGAGCGAGCGCTCCCTGGCGTGGCGGAAGTACGCGCCGTCCGTGCGCAGCGCGAGGTAGCTCTCCTCGGTGAGCACGCGCCGGAGGCCGACGATCGCGGCGCCCGCTCCGCCCGCGATGCAGAGGAGACCCAGGATGCCGAGGCCGAGCTCCCACTCGCTCGTGTTGCTCACGATCGGCGTGCCGTCCTCGCGCACTGCGCCGACCCGGAAGATCGCAGCGCGGCTCGAGGCGGCCGGCAGCGGCGCGCGCGCGTCGCGGCGCGGCAGCAGGATCGCGATCGCCATCAGGAAGGCGCCGAGCGTGACGATCGAGGCGGCGACGCCGAGCACCCGCGAGAGCGCGCGGCTCGCGTCGAGCCGGTAGTGCTCGACGATCAGCCCGCCCGGCGCGTCGTTCTCGGCGTCGGCGACGGCGGCCTCGGATCGAACGTGCGCGCGCATCGGAGCGGGGAGAGTAGGCCCCGTCACCCGGCATGGCGAGCGCCCCCCGCGCTATGGTCGGGCATGGGCTTCTGGCTGGCGCCTCTGTACGACCGCGTGATGCACGCGAGCGAGGAGGCGTGCCTGAAGGACTGGCGGCATGCGCTGCTCCGATCGGCGCGCGGACGGGTCCTCGAGATCGGCGCGGGGACGGGCGCGAACCTGCCTCACTACGGACCCGAGGTGAGCGAGCTGGTGCTGGCCGAGCCGGACCCGCGCATGCGCCGGCAGCTCGCGCAGGCGCTCGAGAGCGCGTCGCGGCGGGCGACCCTGAGCGACGCCCGCGCGGACGCGCTGCCCTTCGCGGACGCGCGCTTCGACGCGGTCGTCTCCACGCTGGTGCTCTGCAGCGTGGGCTCGCTCGAGCGCTCGCTCTCGGAGATCGCGCGGGTCCTCACGCCGGGCGGGCGCCTCTACTTTCTCGAGCACGTCGCGGCGGACGAGCGGCCGGAGCGCCTGCGCTGGCAGCGCCTCGCCGAGCCGGTCTGGAAGCGCATCGCCGGCAACTGCCACCTCACGCGTCGCACGGAGGACGCCATCGCGTCGGCGGGCTTCGAGATCGAGGCGATCACCCACGAGAGCATCCGCAAGGCCATGGCGCTCGCTCGCCCCTCGATCCGCGGGGTGGCGAGAAAGCCCGGCTGAAGCGAGCGCCGTCGCTCAGGCCTTGGCGGGGATGCGGCTCATCGCGCGCTCGGCGAGCGCGGTGATCGTCAGCGACGGATTGACGCCGGGGTTGGCGCTCACCGCAGAGCCGTCGATCACGTAGAGGCCGTCGTAGCCGAAGAGGCGGTGATCCTTGTCGATGACGCCCTCGGCGGGGTTCTGGCCCATGCAGCAGCCGCCCAGGATGTGCGCGGTCGAGGGGACGCCGAGGAGGGTCTCGGTGAACATCGTCGCCGCCACGCCGCCGACCTTCTCCGCGAAGCGCCTCGCGAGATCGGTCGCCTCCTCCATGAAGGCCTTCGGCGCCTGCGCCGGATCGTCGAGCTCGGTGACGAGCCCCCTCTGAAAGCCGGTGAACGCGCTGCGGCCGAGCCGCAGGTTCATCGTGCCCTCGAGCGTGCGCATGTAGAGGAGGATCTGCCCGCTCTTGGCGAAGTCCCTCACCGTCAGCGCCTTGGCCCAGCGGATCGGGTTCTTGGCGAGGCCGCGGATCGCGCCGGCGACGCGGGTGGCGACGGTGGAGCCCGGCGCGTGCGGCAGGGTCAGCAGGCGGAAGAAGCCGCTGCCCGCGCCATAGCGCACCGGCTCGATGTGGCTGTGCTCGTCGGTGTGGAGGATCGAGGTGATGGCGACGCCGCGCGAGAAGTCCTCGCCGCTCGGCGCGACCACGCCGAAGAGCGCCTCGCTGTTGGTGCGCACCATCGTGCCGAGCGTGTCGCTCAGGCGCGGCAGCGCGCTCGGGTCCTCCTTGAGCTTGAGGAGCAGCGGCACCGTGCCCATCACGCCGCCCGCGAAGACCACCCGATCGGCGGTGAACGCGCGCGGGCGCTTCTTGCCGAAGCTGCGCTCGGTCTCGACGACGTAGCCCTCGTGGTCGCGCGGGCGCACCGCCACGACCTCGGTCTCCGGGATGACCTCCACGCCGAGGCGCTCCGCGAGGTAGAGGTAGTTCTGATCGAGCGTGTTCTTCGCGCCGACCCGGCAGCCGGTCATGCACGCGCCGCAGTAGTTGCAGCCGACGCGCTCGGGGCCTTTGCCGTCGAAGTACGGATCGGGCACCCGCTCGTCGGGCTTGCCGAAGAAGACCGCGACCTCCGTCGGGTGGAAGTGCTCCTCGCGGCCCATGTCCTTGGCGATCTCGCGGAGCACCACGTCGCCCCGCGTGGTCACCGGCACCGTGGCCGCGCCGAGCATGCGCTTGGCGGTCGCGTAGTGCGGCGCCAGCTCGCGCTCCCAGTCGCCCATGTGCTTCCACGAGCGCGCCTGGAAGAAGTCCGACTTCGGCGTGGGCAGCGTGTTCGCGTAGGTGAGCGAGCCGCCGCCGACGCCGACCCCGTGGAAGATCGTGACGTGCTCGAAGAACGACATCTGGAAGATGCCCTTCATCCCCGCGGCCGGCATCCACATCCAGCGCCGCAGATCCCAGTTCGTCTTCGGAAAGTCTTCGCGCGCGAAGCGCTTGCCCTTCTCGAGCACCGCGACGCGGTAGCCCTTCTCCGCCAAGCGCAGCGCCGAGACGCTCCCGCCGAAGCCCGAGCCGATGATGATCCAGTCGTAGTGCTCGCCGCGATCCATATGCACCGTGCTCCCGCCGTGCCCGAAGACCGCAGAAGAATAGGAGGGTCGCGCCTCGGCGGCCATGGGGCCGATCAAGCGGCGGCCCCGAGCGGGGCTGTGCTAGCGTCGTTCGAACCAAGCCGTGATGGACATCCACCTCCCGTCTCGATTGCTGCGGCTCGTCCTGCTGGCCTCGCTCCTCGCCGGCTGCGCCGACCAAACGAGCCTGATGGTCGAGGTGACCTCGAGCGATCTCGTGGTGCCGGATGATGTCGACGAGCTGCGCTTCGAGGTCCGGAGCGCGACGGGCCGCTCGATCGATCGGCGCTTCTCGATCAGCGGGGCGTGGCCGCACAGCCTCGCGGTGCTGCCGGCCTCCTCGAGCGACGGCGCGGTGGTCCTCACGGTGACGGGCCTCTCGGGCGGCGCGCCGGTCGTCCGGCGGGTCCTCGAGACGGCGTTCGTCTCCGGCCTCGAGCGGCGGGTCGAGGTGCGGCTCGAGCGCGCGTGCCTCGGGGTGCAGTGCGGCGAGGGCGTCGACTGCGTGGCCGGCGTGTGTGGAGGCGGCGTCAGCGACGGAGGCGTCGACGGCGGCATGGAGATCCGCGACGGCGGAGCGAGCGACGCCGGCACCGACGACGCCGGGGCGGCCGATGGCGGCCGAGCGGACGGGGGCGCCATGGACGGCGGCTCGATCGACGGCGGCTCGATCGACGGCGGGCACGATGGAGGTCGAGCGGACGACGCCGGCTCGACGGACGGCGGTGGGGATACGCCGCTGCCCTGCACGAGCGCGGCGTGCCCGATACGCATCAGCGAGCTCGCGACGCGCGGGCCGGCCAGCGCCCTCGACGAGTTCGTCGAGCTCTACAACCCGAGCTCCAGCGCCTACAGCCTCGACGGCGTGGAGCTCTACTACGCCTCGTCGAGCGGCGTCGCCTCGCGGCGGCTGACCCTCACCAGCGCCGCGATCATCGCGCCGCGCGGCTTCTTCTTGCTGGCCGCCGAGGACTTCGCCGGACCGACGCCCGACCTCAGCGAGCGCTGGACCCAGGGCTTCGCGGACGCCGGTGGCAGCGTCGAGCTGCGCGCGGGCGGAGAGCGCGTCGATCTCATCGGCTGGGGGACGGCCACCGTCGCCGAGGGCAGCCCCATCACGCCCGCGATCTCGTCGAGCGCGGGGACCGCGGGCGCTTCGTACGAGCG
>JAEZBP010000538.1 GCA_023427125.1 Pseudomonadota bacterium
CACGAGGAGCGGTCCGTGCTCGAGCACGAAGCGCGGGCCCCAGCCGAGCGCGACGCCGACGCGACCGAGGCCGGCGAGGACGCCGGTGAGCGCGGCGGCCGCGGCGACCAGGAGCAGGCCTCGTCGCAGGAGGAGCCCCGGGTCGCGGTGCGGCCGTGTCACCCCGGCCACCCGAGCGCCTCTTTCGCGGAGGCCGACATCCGCGCCGGAGTCCACGGCGGATCCCACACGAGCTCGACCTCGACGGCGGCCACGCCCTCGAGCGCGCCGAGGCGCTCCTCGGCGTCGCGCACGATCTCCTCGCCGAGGGGGCACGCCGGGCTCGTCAGGGTGAGCCGCAGGCGCACGCGGTCCGCCTCGACGTCGAGGCCGTAGACGAGGCCGAGCTCGACCACGTCCATGCCGATCTCCGGGTCCACCACGCCGCGCATCACCTCGAGCGCGCGCTCGCGCAGCGCGTCGGTCCCACTCGCCTCGGTCGTCACCCTCCGAGCCTGGCACGCGCGGCCCCGCGGAGGCGCATGGAGGCCGCGCGTTGCGTGAGACTCGACACGTCCTCGCTCGCCAACGCAGCGGCTGGCCACCGGCGGCGGGAGGCCCTACGCTGAGCCCCGTGAAGCGAGCCACCACCCTCTCCGGTCTCCTCGTCCAGGCCCTGCGCGTGCGCTGGGCTGCCCTCGGAGGCCCCGCCAAAGTCCTCCTCGTCGTCGGCCTCCTCCTCGGCGCCGCGGCGACCTTCCACGTCGGCGCGTGCTTCCTCGGCGGCTGCCCCGCGATGGCCAGCTCGCCCTGCAGCCGAGCGGACGTGTCGGACGAGCCCTGCCCGTTCGCCGCCCGCCGCGCTGAGCAGGCGCCGGCTGAAGCGCCTCCCTGCCACCTGCGCTGAGCCGCGCGCCCGAAGCCCCCGCTCGCGTCTCGACGAAGAATCGAGCAGGCGGCGCCCGCGCGTCACCTGAGCGATGAAGCGTCGCGCGGAAGCGGGTCGGCGGCGCGCGCGAGTGCGCGCCTCAACAAACCAAGGCGAGCCAGCCGGCTCAAGGCGCCTCGAGCGCGCCCAGGCTCGGCGGGTCGGCGTAGCAGCGGCCGTCGTAGTCGGGAGGCAGCGGCACGGCGAGCGGGCGGCCGGCGCCGATCGCGGGGCTGCCGGCGGCGAGGTGGTAGTCGCCTCCGGCGAGGTCCTCGAGCCGCGGATCGGCTTGGATGATGGCATCGATCTCCGGCGACAGGCCGTCGCCGTAGGTCGGGCCGGTCCAGCTCGCGTCGCGGTCGAGCGCGTACCAGAGGTTGCGCTCGAAGCGGAAGGTCTCGGGCGCGGTGCCGCCGCCGACGTTGAAGAACGTGCGCAGGTCGGCCATCCGCAGGACGACGATGTTGTTCGCGAACACGCCGTCGCGCGAGGGGACGAAGCGGGCGTCGGTGCTCTCCTGGAGGACGCGCGCGACCCAGGTGCGCGGCTCGATGACGGTGTTGTGCGCGAAGACGCAGCCGTCGCAGCCGACGAACGCGACGGCCGCGCCGCTCTCCATCCCGTTCTGCACGAAGACGTTGCCGATGACGCGGATGCGCGCGGCCTCGAAGGGCGCGTCGATCGGGCGGAAGTATTCGAGGCCGGTCGAGCCGCCCGCGTTCACGGCGCGGCCCGGGATCCGGGTGAAGAGGTTGCCGGTGATGAGGGTGTCGCTGCTGCCGCCCTTGGCCTGCACGCCGTTGCCGATCGGCTCGTGGAAGGAGTTGCCCGCGATGACGCCGCGGTGGCAGCCGACCATGTCGACGATCTCGCCGCGATTGCAGCCCGCGACGTCGCTGTCGAGGATCCAGAAGTCGTCGACGCCGCTCATCTTGATGCAGTCGTTGTTGCCGCCGGAGCCGGCGCTCGCGATCGTGATGTCGCGCAGGACGAGGTGGTGCGCCGGCGTGTCGTAGCTGCCGCCGTCGTCGATGTTCATGCCGTGAACGCCTGCCTCGAGGGTGAAGCCCTCGATGACCACGTAGGCCGGATCGGTGAGCGCGAGGCCGACGCCGGCGCCGCCGTCGATGACGACCTCGCCGTCGGCCACGATCGCGATCGGGGCGCTCGCGCTGCCTTGCAGGTCGGAGACCGAGACCGCGCCGTAGGTGCCGGCGGCGACGAGGACGCGGGTGCCCGGAGTCGCGGCGCGCGCCGCCGCGCCGATCGAGCCGAAGGGCTGCGCGGGCGTGCCGTCGCCGGTGCCACCCGGCGCGACGTGGAGCGTGCGCGTGTAGGTCACGCCTTCGTCGAAGGGCGCCGGCGCGCGGCACGCGGCGAGCATGCCTCCGTCGCCTGGCAGGCCACTGTCGTCACGAGCGCCCGCGTCGTCACGAGCGCTCGCGTCGTCTCGCGTAGCCGCGTCGGTGGGCTGCGCGGCGTCTCGAGCGCCAGCGTCGCTCGCGCTCGGCGCGTCGCACGCAGCGAGCGAGCCGATCAGGAGCAGGGAGATGATCTTCTCTCGCACGTGAGCCTCCGCGCCCAGGGTAGCGCGCCCGATCAGCGCGGTGGAGGCTCGCCGTCGCCCAGGCGCGGCGAGTAGGTCAGGAAGCGCTCGCGCTGGTCGTCCGCCAGGAGCTCGGCGGCCGGGCGCCGATGCACCGTCGTCGCGACGATCATCAGCGAGCGCTCGACGCGCTCGATCGGGTTGACGTTGTTCTGAACGACGGTGTCGAGCAGCGTCTTGTCGAAGCCATGCGTGGCCGCGAGCACCACGTGCAGGCTCGCGTGCTCGACGGGGAGCGCGCCGGACTTCGACAGCGCGTCGAGCAGATCGAACGCGCGGTTCTTCTCGGAGGTCTGCTCCTTCTTGCGGAGCGTGGCGGTGGTGGCCGCGGACAGGAGACCCTTCTGCGACGTCCGCGTCCACGCCTCGCCGGGGTGGATGATCGACGGGCGCAGCGCGCCGTCTTCGTCGAGCTGCTCGAGCTTTTGATCGAGCTCGACGGGGATGCGCGTGTAGTCCGTCGGATCGCCGCTCGCGGGCTCGCTCGCGGCGGCGCGCTCCTGCGAGATGGCGCGCGTCGGCTCGGGCTGGCTCGCCTCCGGGCGAGGCGGAGGAGGAGGCGCCTGCGGCGGAGGGGGAGGAGG
>JAEZBP010001033.1 GCA_023427125.1 Pseudomonadota bacterium
ATGACGAGGCCCTCGGTGCCGGTGATGCCGCCGAGGTCCGGCCGCGCGGCGCCGCACTCGCCCGGCGTGCCGGCGTCGTCGCCCGGCGGGCCCGCGTCGTGATCGACGACTCCTCCGTCGACGCCCGCGTCGTCGCGCGCTCCCGCGTCGCTCCCGCGCCCCGCGTCGTGATCGACGACTCCTCCATCGACCGCCGCGCTCCCGCCGCACCCGGCCAGGATGAGCACGCACCCGAGGCCCACCGCCTTCATCATGGCCCGCACCATGGAAAAGCCTCGCGAGCCGGTCAACGCGACGGCCAGCTGGCTCTCGCCGAGTCACGGCGCTCGAGGAACGCCGAGCGACGCGGTTCCGGCTGACTGGACACCGGGGATGGGAAGCACCAGCGGGTCAGTGCCGCGCAGCTCGGCCCGCGCGCTCGCGAAGCGCGCGCACAGCCAACTCAGCGGCGGCGGAGGACGAGTCCGCCGGCGAAGAGCGCGCCGAGGGTGAGGATGATCGTGGCGCCGCTCGCGACGTTGAGGTGGTAGCTCAGGAGGAGCCCGGCCGCGGCGCCGACGAGGCCGAGGCCGAGCGAGAGCAGCGCGACCCGCGTGAGGGTGCGGCCGACCATGTTGGCCGTCGCCGCCGGGATCACGATGAACGAGCTGACGAGCGCGATGCCCACGGTCTGGACGGCGACGACGATCACGACCGCCACCAGCGCGAGCAGCATGTACTCGAGCGCCGCGACCGGGACGCCGCTGAGCGCGGCCAGCTCGGGATCGAAGGTCATGTACGCGAGCCGCGACCACGTCAGCGCGAGCAGGAGCGCGGTGATCGCGGCGACGGCGGCGATCACGTAGAGGTCTTCACGGCCGATCGCGAGGATGCTGCCGAAGAGCACGCTCTCGATGTTCACGGCCGGCGCGTCGGGCGGCCGCAGGCCGAGGAAGAGGACGCCGAGCGCCAAGGAGACGCTGAAGAAGACGCCCACCGCGACGTCGCCGCGCATCTTCCCACGCCGGAGCACGTACGCGATGCCGAGCGCGACCGAGACGGTGAAGGGGAGCGCGACGAGGGTCGTGTCGTCGATGGCGACGTCGATCAAGAGGCCGAGCGCGATGCCGCCGAACGCCGCGTGCGCGAGGCCATCGCCGATGAAGGCGAGCCCGCGCTGGACGACGAAGACGCCGACCAGCGCGCAGAGCCCGCCCACGATGGTGCCGGCGATCAGCGCGTGCACCATGAAGGAGTGGGAGAGCGGCTCGGTGAAGAAGCCCATCAGTCTTCATCGGGGTAGTGTTGCTGCCGCGCGGAGGGCCGCGCGAGGGGATGAGGATCGGTCGCGGCGTGGAGCGCCTCGAAGCTCTCGCGGCCGAGCAGCTCGTGAGGCAGGCCCCACGCGACGATGCGTCCGTCCTGCAGGTAGACGACGCGCTCGGCGGTGCGGGCGATCGCCGCGAGGTTGTGCGTCACGAGGATCGCGGCCAGCTCGTCCGACGCCGAGACGTCCGCGAGCAGATCGAGGAGCTCGCCGCGGCCCTTCGCGTCGACGCCGGCGGTGGGCTCGTCGAGGATCAGGAGCACCGGATCGTTGACGAGCGCCCGCGCGAGGAAGACGCGCTGGGTCTCGCCGCCGCTCAGGCTCGCGAGCTCCTCGTCGAGCAGGCGCTCGCCGCCGACCCGCCGGAGCACCTCGCGCGCCCGCTCGCGCTCGGCGGCGCGGATGTAGAGGGGCCAGGTGCCTCGGATCTGCGCGACGATCAGATCGACCGCGCGCGCCGGGAAGGACCGATCGAAGCTCTTGCGCTGCGGCACGTAGCCGATCGCGCGGTGCGCCTTCTCGGCGGGCTGCCCGAGCACCTCGATCGAGCCGCGGGTGGGTGGGATCAGGCCGAGCACCGTCTTGAGGAAGGTGCTCTTGCCCGCGCCGTTCGGGCCGCAGAGGCACACGAACTCGCCCTTCGGGATCCAGAACGTGATGTCGTGGAGGATGCCGCGGCCGTCGAGCACGACGTCCACGTGCTTGGCCTCGAGGACGCTCGGGAGCTCGCCGCGGACGGGCTCGGTGAAGCTCACGGGCCGCCCCGGAGCGCGCGATCGAGCACGCGCACGTTGCTCTCGAGCAGGCGCTCGTAGGTGTCGGCGCCGCGCGTGCCGCCGACCGGATCGAGCTGGTAGAGCGAGATGCCGGCCTGCTCGGCGATGACGCGCGCGGGACGCGGATCGAGCTGGGGCTCGGAGAAGAGCGCGACGGCGCCGCTCGCTCGAACCGCGGCCAACACCTCCTGCATGTAGCGCGGGGTCGGCTCGCGGCCAGGGAAGGGCTCGATGACGGCGGCGATGTGGAGGCCGTAGCGATCGGCGAAGTACCCGAACGATCCATGGAACGTGACGATGGTTCGCGAGCGCCACCCGGTGGCGCGCGCCTCGATGCGCTCGTGCAGCGCGCCGAGCTGCGCGCGCACCCGCGCCCCGCGCTCGCGGTAGCCTTCGGCGCCCTCCGGATCGATCCGCGTGAAGGCCTCGACGTAGCGATCGACCGCGCCCTGCATGCGCACCGGATCGAGCCAGAAGTGCGGATCCTGCGCGCCGTGGTGGTGCGCGTGCTCCTCCTCGGTGTCGTGCGCGTCTTCTTCCTCGTGCGCGTCGTGGACCTCGCCCTCGTGCTCGTCGTGGCCCTCGTGCGCCTCGTGCGCCTCGTGCTCGCGGGCGTGCTCGACCAGATCGACCCCGACCTCCGGCTCCGAGAGGCGGCGCGGATCGAGCGCCGGCCCGAGCTCGAGCATCGTGACGTCTTCGCCGGCCGCCGAGCGGATGATGCGCTCGGCCCAGGGATCCATCTGGAGGCCGACCACGACGCCGAGGCGCGCGCCCGAGACCTGCGCCACCTCCCGCGGCGTCGGATCGAAGCCGTGCTCGGAGCGTCCGGGCGGGAGCACGAGGACCACCTCGAGCCGATCCCCCGCGACACGCCGCGCGATGTCGTAGATCGGGAAGATCGAGACCGCGACCTTGGGCTTGCCGCCGCTCTCCTCGCCGCCGCAGCTCGCGACCAGCGCCGCCAGCAAGAGCCCGACCCCCACGCGCCTCCACATCGCGCGGAGCGTACGGGAAGGCAGGCGCGCTCGTCACCTCCCCTCGTGCATCCGTCGTTCTCTGCGCCTCTCGCGTCTCTGCGCGAGACTTTTCGAACAGAATTTCGCGCAGAGGCGCAGACGGTAGCTTCCCGAAGCGAGGCGTCTCAGGGGACCGGGAAGCGCGCGTCGATCTTCTCGGTGATCACCCGAGCGAGCTCCTGCTCGCCATGGCGCTCGAGCTCGCGGGCCACCCGCTCGAGCACCGCGCGGCCCGCGCGCGAGGAGCGCTCGGGCGACTCGAGCAGCGCCACCAGCTCGTCGACCCGGCCGGCGCCGGCGAGCGCGAGGGCGAGGGCGCCGGCGCTCTCGTCGTCCGCGCGATCGACCAGCGCCTCGATCAGCGGCCTGATCGCCTCGCTCGGGCGCTCGCAGGCGAGGAGCACGCGCCCCTCGAGGAAGGCGTCGTGCGGATGATCCTTCGGGCCCGCGTCGAGCGCGCGCCGCGCCTCGTGCGCGTCGCCCTCGAGCAGGCACGCCCAGGCCAACAGGTGCGCCGCGCGCGCCTTGGTGAGCGGGGTCGTCGCCGCGTCGCGGATCACCGCGCCGAGCTCGCGCACCTCGGCGGTCCGCCCGGCCTCGAGCGCCTCGAACGCGCGCTTGAGGATGGGCTGGAGCGGCGCCTCGGTCTGCCACTCCTTCTCGAGCTGGTAGCCGCGCCAGTTGCTGTACCCGAGCGAGCCCAGGATGAAGAGCGTGAACCAGGGGCCTTGGAGCGCCTCCCAGTAGAGGAGCACGATGGCCACGAGCAGGACGGCGAGGGCGATCGACGCGACGCGCGCGAAGAGCACGCCGCGGATGCCGAAGAGCTTGTCGAGCACCGTCGCGACGATGTGTCCGCCGTCGAGCGGCATCATCGGGATGAGGTTCATGATGCCCCAGCCGAGCGTGGTGAAGACGCCGGCCTGGAGCGCCCTCTCGGCCACCGAGTCGGGGAGCGGGCTCAGCAGCACCCAGGCGGCGAGGGTCCCGCCGCCGACCGCGATCCCGGCGAGGGGGCCCGCCAGCGTGATGAGGACGCGCTTGCCATGGCTGAGCGCGCGGTGGGCGCGGCCGTCGAACTGCGTCACGCCGCCCATCCCGTGCAGCGTGACGAAGGGCGCGAGCCCGAAGGCACGCCCGACGAGCGCGTGCCCGAGCTCGTGCACCAAGATCGCGATCGTCACGATGGGGATCCAGAGCGCGATCATCGCGTAGGCCATCTCCGAATCGGGGCTCGAGAACAAGAGATAGCCGAGGAGCAGCGCGAGGAACGCGAAGCTCGGGTGGATCCGCACGGGGACGCCGAAGACGGAGAAGTGAGGCTTCATCGAGTGAGCGCGGCCTCCACGAAGGAGAGCCGGTCCTGCCCCCAGAAGAGCTCGCGCTGCTCCCCGCGCCGCACCACGAAGCAGGGCGCGCCCGGGCAGCCGG
The DNA here is from genome assembly GCA_023427125.1 of Pseudomonadota bacterium. Lineage (GTDB taxonomy): Bacteria > Myxococcota_A > Polyangia > Polyangiales > Sandaracinaceae > JAEZBP01. The sequence continues at coordinate 4,533 of JAEZBP010001033.1, forward strand.
CGGCGATCGCCGCGTCGGTCGCCGCGATCAGCGCCTCCTTGGCCTCGCCGACACGATCGAGCAGGCCGGGCTCGAGCCCGACGTCCGACGCGCAGCGGGCGAGGACGTCGCGATCGCCCACGTCGCGATCCTCGGCCCACGCCGCGCGCATCACGCGGTGGACGAGCCGGGCTCGCGCCTCCTCGGGCGCGAGCAGCGTGAGGCGCAGCGCGTCGACGGTCCGCAGGGGGAAGTGCGTGTTGAACGCATAGGGCACGCCCCAGTGCGCGGCCCACCGGACGAGCTCCACCTCTTGATAGCGGCGCTTGGGCTCGGGCATCGCGTGGAGCGGGACCATCGGCGTGCCGATGGCCTTGAAGAGGGCGCCCAACAGGAACGGCCTCCACTCGACCCGGGCCTCCGCCGCTCGGGCGACGCGCTCGATCTGCGTCGTGCCGAGGTACGCGAAGGGCGAGGAGTAGTCGAAGTAGACCTCGACTGCGCTGTCGGCAGGGGACACGCGGGGGATCTCTAGGCCACCCGTCGCTTGTGAGCAACGACACGTGCGGCGCCCGCGGGAGCTGACGTAAGGTGCGGGCCTCATGACCACGCTCGACCCGATCTCGTTCGACACCCACCCCGACCGCTACCGGCACTGGCGCCTCGCGATCGACGGCGAGCGCGCGACGCTCACGATGGCGGTCGACCCGAAGGGCGGCCTGCGCGAGGGCTACGAGCTCAAGCTCAACAGCTACGACCTCGGCGTCGACATCGAGCTCGCCGACGCGGTGAGCCGGCTGCGCTTCGAGCACCCGGAGGTCAAGGTCGTCGTCGTCGACAGCGGGACCGACCGGGTCTTCTGCGCGGGCGCGAACATCCCGATGCTCGGCGGCTCGACGCACGCGTTCAAGGTCAACTTCTGCAAGTACACGAACGAGACGCGCCTCTCGATCGAGGACGCCTCGGCGCACAGCGGCCAGCGCTACCTCGCGGCCCTCAACGGCACCTGCGCGGGCGGGGGCTACGAGCTCGCGATGGCCTGCGATCACATCCTCTTGATCGACGACGGCGCCAGCGCGGTCAGCCTCCCGGAGGTGCCGCTCCTCGCCGTGCTGCCGGGGACCGGCGGGCTCACCCGGCTGGTCGACAAGCGCAGGGTGCGCCGCGATCGCGCGGACGTCTTCTGCACGACGAGCGAGGGCATCCGCGGCAAGCGCGCCGTCGAGTGGAAGCTCGTCGACGAGCTGGCGCCCAAGAGCAAGTTCGCCGACACGGTGAGCGCACGCGCGAAGGCGCTGGCGAGCGCCTCGGCGAGGACCAAGGGCCCGGGGATCACGCTCGACCCGGTGGTGCCCGACGCCTCCGAGGACGGCACGCTGCGCTACCGCTACGTCACCCTCGAGCTCGCCGAGGACGCGCGCACCGCGGTCCTCCGGGTGAAGGCGCCGTCCGAGCCGCAGCCCAAGAGCGCGGCGGAGATCCAGAAGGCGGGCGCCTCGCAGTGGTCCTTGCGCGCGTTCCGCGAGCTCGACGACGCGCTCCTCCAGCTCCGCGTGAACCACCCGACGGTGGGCGTGGTGGTGGTGCGCACGGAGGGCTCGGCGGAGGCGGTGCTCGAGGTGGATCGCGCGCTCCACGAGAGCCGCGAGCACTGGCTCGCCAACGAGATCCTGCGCCTCCAGGCCCGCGTGCTCCGGCGCATGGATCTCACGAGCAAGAGCTTCTTCGCGCTGATCGAGAAGGGCACCTGCTTCGCGGGCAGCCTGCTCGAGCTCGCGCTGGCGTCGGACCGCATCTACATGCTGGCCGACGACGAGGAAGAGGTGAGCGTCTCGCTCTCGCCGCTCAACGGCGGCAGCTTTCCGATGACGCACGGGGCGAGCCGGCTCGAGGCACGCTTCCTCCGTGACCCCGAGCAGGTGCAGCGGGTGCTCGCCCGCCAGGACGGCCCGATCCCGACCGAGGAGGCCGACGCGCTCGGCCTCGTCACCGTCGCGCCCGACGAGATCGACTGGGACGACGACGTGCGCATCGCGATCGAGGAGCGCGTGAGCCTCTCGCCCGACGCGCTGACCGGCATGGAGGCCTCGCTCCGCTTCCCCGGCGCCGAGAGCGCGGACGCGAAGATCTTCGCGCGCCTCAGCGCCTGGCAGAACTGGATCTTCCAGCGCCCGAACGCGGTCGGACCCGAGGGCGCGCTGACGAAGTACGGCCAGCCCGATAGGCCGACCTTCCAGTGGACCCGCTGCTGAGTGGCTGGGCGCGCGCTTCGCGAGCGCGCGGGCGAGCTACGCGGCGCCGACCCGCTGGCGCTTCCCATCCCCGGTGTCGAGTGAGCCGGACCCGCTGCGCTCGGCGTTCCACGAGCGCCGTGATCCGATTCTGCGACGGTGTTTGAGTGCTCGTGCCGCGCGGCGCGCCGGCTGTCGCGACCCGTCCTGGGTGGCGCCGCCCGCGCCGTCTGAGGCCAGCGCCCCGGGGTCGGCGATCCCCTCGCCGTGCGGATGCGCCGTGCGATCGTGGAGACATCAGACCCCAGCGGCTGGCCAGGCGAGTTGCCAATTCCGTTGCCCATCCGCGGGCCTGGTCGTTGCACACTGGCAGACACCCGGAGGTGCTCGAAGTGCGACGCTCTCTCCTCTTCTTCTCTCTCGGACTCTTGCTCTCGCTCGGCGCGGCGTGCACGCCGTCGGCCGGGCCGACCACCGGGAGCCTCGCAGAGTACTGCGCGGTCGCGACCCGGAGCGGTCTCGCCGGCTGGTCCGGCGACGTGGTCACGGTCTGCGACGGGGCTCCCTCGGCCGGCGATCACGAGCCGCCCTCGGCCTGCGCGATCTTCCGGGTGGCCGGGGCCGAGCTGACGCCGGTCGCGCTGCCCGATGGCGTCGAGGCGCGGCTCGCGCTCCCGGCGGCGGGCGGCAAGCTGATCGTGCTCACGACCGACGAGCGGCTGCTCTACGGGCCTTCGAGCGGCCCGCTCGCGGAGCTCTCGGCGTGGGCTGCCGAGCCTTCGGTGTCGAGCGATGGAGCGCGCGTCGCGTACGTCGCGCTCGCCGAGGGCTTCACCGAGCCCGAGCTCGGCGTGCCGACGCAGATCGTGGTGCACGAGCTCGCCGCCGATCGCCGCGAGGTGGTGACGACCGACGAGCTCGCGTCCTCGCCGGTGCCGGTCCCCGGCTCGAGCGAGGTGCTCTTCGTCTCGACGCAGACGGGCGTCGCGAGCGTGTGGCGCGCGAGCCCGGGTGGAGCTCCGGCGCAGCTCACCAACGTCGGGATGACGCAGCTCGAGCAAGGCTTCGTGCCGGTGCCGGCCCGGCAGCTCGCGTGGATCGGAGGGAGCGAGCTGGTCTTCACCGCGGAGTACGAGGACGATCGGATCTGGCGGCTCGAGCTGAGCGGCGTCGCGGAGGAGCTCGGGCCGGGCGCGTGGCCCCGCGCGCGCGCCGACGGCGCGGTGCTCGCGCGAAGCGGCAGCGGTGAGGAGTGCGCGGTGACCTACCTCGACGGGAGGACGCCGTGATGCTCGGACGAGTGATGCTGGGACGAGTGATGCGTCCATCGACCATCGCGCTCGTGGCGCTCGCGCTCTTCGCGTGCAGCGATCCGAGCGAGGCGAGCCGGGCGCCGAGCGCGCTCGGTGAGGATCCGACGCAGGCCGCTCCGCCCGTCGTCGTCGAGGAGAGCGCGCGCGTCGCGCTCCTGCCGCCGGCCTCGCAGGACACCGTGCGGCGCGCGCGGCTGCCGCTGTTGTTGCCGCGCGATCCGGCGCTGCTCGCGAGCGCCATCGTCACCGCGGGCCCGCGCTTCAGCGCGCTGAGCGCGCAGGGCGAGGGGTGGTCGCTCAGCATCTCGGGGACCGATCACCGGCACGAGCTGGCGGAGGAGCTGCCCCCGCCGCCGCCGGTCGATCAGGTCCGCGGCGCGCCGGCGATCTTCACCGAGAACGACGGCATCCGCACGGTGAGCTGGGATGAGGCGGGGATGGCCTGGTCGGTCGACGTCGAGTGCTTCGAAGCGGAGACCGATCCGCGCTGCACCGGCGACGACTTCGTGCGCGCCCTGGCCGAGTCCCTCGAGCTGGTCGGAGGTGGGCCGTGATCACATGGGTCGCTCCGCTGCGTGACAGCAGCCCGACACCTGCGAACAACAGCAGGTGTCGGCCTACCGTCACTTCGGTGATCAAGCACCTCTCGATCGCGCTCACGCTGCTCGCGCTCGCCTCGAGCGCCTCGGCGCAGTTCAGCTATCGACCGGCGGGCGAGCTCGTGCGGGGCAGCGGCTCGGGCCGCGCCGACAGCCGCGTGTACGTGTCGGACATGCGCTTCCCGCTCGAGTCGGGCCCGGCCTACGCGAACAGCCAGGTGTGGGGCCGCGGCGGGATGCACGGCGGCGGCGGCGGCCAGTGCGACGGCGACAACTACTCCTTCCCCTGGCACGACAACTACTGCGAGACGCGCGGGCACACGATGCCGATGTGCCCGGCCGGCGTCGGCCACCAGGGCCAGGACATCCGCCCCGGCACCTGCGCCGATCGCACGCACTGGGCGGTCGCCGTCAACGACGGGACGATCACCCACATCGGGAGCTACTCGGTCTACCTGACCGACGACTCCGGACGCCGCTTCGACTACCTCCACATGCGCGACGTCGCGGTGCGGGTCGGCCAGCGCGTCCGCCGCGGCGATCGCCTCGGCAAGGTCAGCAACAACATGGGGAGCACGGCCACCACCATCCATCTGCACTTCAACATCAAGATGGGCGTGAGCGGCTACACCGGGCAGGTGTTCGTGCCGCCCTACATGTCGCTGGTGCGCGCGTATGAGGGCCTGAGCGGCGAGGCCGCGCCGGAGCCGACGGGCGCGGGTTGCCACAGCGCGATCCTCGGGCGCGACGTCGCCGAGGGCGCGTGCGTGCAGACGCAGCGCGATCGGGCGCTCTGCGGCGCGAGCGGCTGCGCGTGGATGCGCTGCGAGGGGGGCGGATGGCAGTGCGCGGAG
>JAEZBP010000665.1 GCA_023427125.1 Pseudomonadota bacterium
CCTGCGTCGCCTGCGTCGTCGACGGCGGCGGCGGCGTCGCGCGCCGCTCCTGCGTCAGGGCTCGAACCGGGCGGAGGCTCGCCGCACGCGAGGGCGACGACGAGCCACGTGGAGAACAAGGATGAGCGAAGCATGCATCGAGGCTACGTCCGCCCCGAGCACGCGCGCCAGCTCGTCCCCGGCTCACCGCGCGCGCTGTCCAGTCTCGGCCCGCGCGCGCCAGCGAGCACGGTCGCGCGCCTGCCGACTACGACGCGCGGAGGCGCCGGACCTGAAGCACGTCGGGGTGGTGGTCGATGCGCTCCATCACCCGCGCGACCTGGTCGGCGCTCCGGCACTCGAGGCCGAGGCGTATCCACGCGGCGCCGCCGCGCTCGCCCTCGGCGCGCGCGCTCGTGATGTTCACGCCGACGCCGGTGACCACCTTGCTGAGCTCGCCCATGAGCCCGGCGCGATCGTGCGCGCGGATCTCGAGATCGACGCGGTGCAGCTCCCCCTCGCTGCTGCCCCAGTCGATCTCCACGAGCCGCTCGGGCTCCGCCGTCGACATCACGTGGGTGCAGCGGCGCAGGTGGACGGCGATGCCGCGCCCGCGCGTGATGAAGCCGACGACGTCATCGCCCGGCACCGGGTTGCAGCAGCGGGCGCGCCGGCCGAGCACCTCGTCGGTGCCGTCGATCCGCAGCCCGCGCGTGACCTGCTTGGCCGGCGCGGGCGGCGCCTCCTCGATCGCAGGGGGCGGAGGCGGCGGCGCCTTCTCGAGCTCGATCGAGAGCGCGGCCGAGGTGACCGACTGCGTGCTGCGATCGCCGTAGCCGACCGCCGCGTAGAGCTCCTCGATGCCCGGGTACTTCAGCGCCTCGGCGATCTGCTCGATGGTGGCGTGCCGCAGATCGAGCCGCAGAAGCTCGCGCTCGCAGAGCTCGCGGCCGTGCCCGACGGCCTCGTCGCGGCCCTGCTTGCGGAACCACTGCCGCACCTTGTTGCGGGCGCTCGTGGTCCGGAGGTAGCCGAGGCTCGGGTTCATCCAGTCGCGGCTCGGCTGGGGCTCCTTGTGCGTGAGGATCTCGACGCGATCGCCGGTCTTGAGCGGCGAGTCGAGCGGCACGATCTGATCGTTGACCCGCGCGCCGCGGCAGCGGTGGCCGATCGTGCTGTGGATGCGGTACGCGAAGTCGAGCGGCGTCGAGCCCACCGGCAGATCCACCACGTCGCCGCCCGGCGTGAAGACGTAGACCTGATCCTCGAAGAGATCGGTCTTGAGCGACTGCACGAACTGGTGCGGATCGGAGACGTCGCGCTCCCAGTCCATCAGCTGGCGCAGGAGCGTGAACTTGTCCTGGGCGAGCGCCTTGCCGCTCTTGCGCTCCTTGTAGGCCCAGTGCGCGGCGACGCCGAACTCCGAGAGCTGGTGCATCTCCTGGGTGCGGATCTGCACCTCGAAGGGCCGCCCGCGCGGGCCGATCACGGCGGTGTGGAGCGACTGGTAGCCGTTGTCCTTCGGCTTGGCGATGTAGTCGTCGAACTCGCTCGGGATCGGCACCCAGAGCGAGTGGACGATGCCGAGGATCGCGTAGCAGTCCTGCACCCGCTCGGTGACCACGCGGACCGCGCTCACGTCATAGAGCTGCGTGAAGTCGAGCTCCTTGCGCTGCATCTTCTTGTAGATGCTGTAGAGGTGCTTGGGCCGCCCCTTCACGCTCCCGCGCAGGCCCTCCTCGGCGAGCTTCGCGCTCAGCGCCGCGACCACCTCGCCGATGAAGGCCTCCCGCTCCTCGCGCCGCTCGGCGAGCAGCCGCGCGATCTCGGCGTAGGCGTCCGGATCGAGCTCGCGCAGCGCGCCGTCCTCGAGCTCCCACTTGAGCTGCCAGATCCCGAGGCGGTTCGCGAGCGGCGCGAAGACCTCGAGGGTCTCGCGCGCGTAGCGCGCTCGTGCCTCGGGGCCGAGCCGGCCGTCCGGCAGGCTGCGCATGCGCTCGACGCGCAGGGCGAGCACCACCATGACGACGCGGACGTCCTGCGCCATCGCGACGAACATCTTGCGCAGCGACTCGGCGGCCTCTTCTTCGAGCCGATCCCAGCGGATCGAGGCCAGCCGCTGCACGCCGTCGAGGAGCGCGACCACCTCGGCGTCGAGCTCGGCCCTCCGCGCCTCGCCGTCGAGCCCTCGCTCGGCGACGAGCCCGGCGAGCAGCGCGGCGGCGACCGCGGCCGGATCGAGGCGCAGCCCGGCGAGCACCTCCGCCGTCGCGATCGCCTCGCGCTCGGCGAGCGGGTCCGGGCTCTCGTCGAGCGCCCGGCGGAGCGCCTCGTAGGCGCGGCGGACGACCGACGTGTCGGCCTCCGGGTAGTGCTCGGCCAAGCGTCGGATGATCGCGTCGAGCGCGCGATCGCCCGGGGGATCGTGCCCCGGCGCGGGAGCGAGATCGGAGGGCTCGGTCATGGACACGGCCGTAGCCTAGACGCCTCGCTGCCCGCCCGCCGCTCGGCGCGAAGAGCGCCCGGGTCTTCCGCCGCCTCCGTGTGCTTTCGAGGAGGTCGTGCAGGCACCCACCATGAGAGCTCGGTACGTGCTCGGCGTGGTCTGCGCGCTGATGGCGCTCGCCTGCGACGACTCGCGGCGCCCCTACGACGAGGCCCGATCGTCACGAGCCGCTCGGGCCTCCGCATCGTCGAGCTCACGAGCGCGAGCGAGGCGCTGACGGAGGGCGAGGACCTCCTCGCGAGCGCGGCTCGAGGATCCCGACGGCCTCGACGACATCGTCTCGATCTTCGTCCTCGACGACGGGGCCGTGGTGTCGAGCCTCGGCCCGACGCCGACCTTCGGCCTCTACGAGGGCCGCGTCGCGTGGAGCCAGCTCCACGACGCGAGCCCGATCGAGCTCGTGGGCTCGAGCGCGCGCGCGCTGAGCGTCCGCGTCACCGACGGCGTCGGCAACACGGACGAGCGGGCCTTCTCCCTGCGCCTCGTGTGCGGCGACGGCAGCGCGCGCCACTCGATGAGCCTGCGAGCCCGTAGACCTCTTGCGCGCGCGTCAGTCCACCGCGGCCCGAACGGGGGCGGCGGGCGCCCGCACCGCGCACGTCGAGCGGAGCACGAAGACGCCGAACGTCGCGCCGGGATCGTCGGCGCCGGTGATCGCGTCGGGATCGCCGTTGGGCTGCGGCGGAGGGCGCGAGCCGAGCGGCACCGAGATCGGCGATCCGTCATGCACGCCGCCCGCGACCGGCGCGCCCCAGAGGTCGTAGACGCTGAAGATCTCGTAGGGCGCCCCCTCCGCGAGCACGTCGTCGAGGTCGATCGTGACCGACCCGCGAGCACGCCAGTCGTACACGACGAGGTCGACGCGGCCGGGGTCGTAGGCGTTCGCGCGCACGACGACGCGCGTGCCGGTCGGGAGCGTGTCGCGGTAGACGTTGTCGGGGTACGTCGGGGGATGGATGCCGATGATCTCGCTGTGGAACGTGTTGCCGTGCAGCGTGCCCATCGCCCACGAGCCGTACACCCCGACACGACCGACGAGGTGGTTGTCGATGAGGGTGATGTCCTCGCTCATCACGGTGCTGCCGTAGCCCAGCTGCAGGCTGCGCGCGCTCACCGCCGGGGCGAAGCTCTCGTTGCGCTCGAGCCGCGCCCGCGCGACCGGCTGCTGGCCGCCGACGAGGCAGCCGTCGGAGGTCCCGGCCGACGAGCTGCCGGGCCGCGACGCGCCGGTGCGGAACCAGACGTTGTCGAGGATATCGTACCCCTGGATCGACCCGCCCTCGGTGTACGCGTGGATCCCGAACGCGTACCCGAAGAAGATCACGTTGTTCGCGATCCGCTTCGTGCCGGTCGCGTTCTGCGTGTAGATGGCGTGGCCGTGCCCGCGGTCGGGCGCCTCGTAGCCGTTGTTGTAGATCACGTTGCCGTAGAGCTCGCCGTCGATCGCCGTCGACCAGAAGCCGACGCCCTGCGCGGTGTCGTGGATCACGCAGTTCACGAGGCGGGTGCGCTCGCCGAAGAGGGTCACGCCGCTGGCGAGCTGCGCGCGATCGGTGCCGCGATGGGTGATCTCGACGCCGTGCACCTCGATCGACGCTCCGCTCAGGCGGAGCACGTCCTCGGCGGAGCCGGTGGTTCCGTCGATCGTCACCCGCGCGCCGGGCGCGGCGGCGAACACGATCGGCGCGCTCGGGCCGCCCGAGACGGTCGCGACGAAGCG
>JAEZBP010000772.1 GCA_023427125.1 Pseudomonadota bacterium
TGGTAGGCCTGCGCGCTCGCGCGCTGGGCCCGCGCGCCGGCCAGCGTCTGCGCCGCCTGCGCGGTGAGCTCGCGCTCCGGGATCGCGAGGAACGCGGTGTAGGGCGTGACGAAGTCGTAGGCGAGCGCGAGCGTGATCACCTCGGCGCGCCGCTCCGGATCCTCGCCCTTGAGCTGGATGTCGGCGAGCAGGTCGTCGACCCGCGCGACCGCCCACTGCCGTCCGTCCCATGGGCGCTCCACGCTTCGCGGGATCACCCCGCCGGTCCGCATCTCGACCTGCCGAGCGCCGAGCCGCCCCCCCAACACCACCGCGACCGGGCCGTCCGCGCGCAGCCGCCCGTGGATGCGCAGCTCGTCGTCGACGAAGAGATCCGGCAAGGAGCGCGGATAGACGCGGCTCACCGCCCCGCCCTCGACGTCGAGCGAGACGTCGACCAAGAGCGGCCTCGCGATCTGCGCGTAGAGGTGCCCGACCTCGGCCTCGATGTGGCTGGCGTCCGCGATGAACAGGAAGCGCCCGCGCTTGTCGGCCGCGAGGCGGGCGAGGAGCGGCCGATTCACCCCCGAGCCCACCCCGACGGTGAAGACGCGCACGTCGCGCCGGTCGCCCTCAGCCAGCTCGAGCACCGGCTCGGGGGCGGACTGCCCGTCGGTCAGGAAGATGACGACGCGCGGCCGGCCGCCCGCGTCGTGCTGCGCCTCGAGCGCGCGCCGGAGCGCGAATGCCAGATCGGTGCCGCCGCCGTCGCGCAGGTTGGCGACGAAGCCGAGCGCGTCGCTGCGCGTCTGGGCATCGGCCGGCCTCGGCCTCCCGTAGAGCGGATCGACGTCGTCGTCGAAGGCGATGACGTTGAGGCGATCGGCGGGGCCGAGCCTCCGGATCACGTCCATCGCCGCGCGCCGCGCGTGCTCGATGGCCGCGCCGCTCATGCTGCCGGAGCGATCGAGCACCAGCGTCACGTCCTTCGGCGAGACCGCGTCCTCGCTGCCCTCGGGCGCCGCGAGCGAGAGCGCGAAGTACGCGGCGTGCGCGGGATCGCGATGCACGTACGCCGAGACCTGCCAGGGCTGCTCCTCGATGCGCCAGCGCAGCGAGAGCTCTCCGCGGCCATCGAGCGCGCCGCGCGTGCGCACCCGCAGCCCGCCCGGGATGGGCTCGACGTCGATGCGGTGGGTGGTCGAGCGCACGTCGCGAACCCGCGGGTCGGTCAGGAGGATCTCCGCCTCCGCGCTCGGCGACGAGAGCGGCACCCGATACGTCACGCTCTCGCCGCGGCGCGCGAGCCACTCCGAGAACGTGATCTCGATCCGCTTGTTCTCGGCCGGCTGGATAGGGAAGACACGGAAGGTCACCTCGCCCTCGGCGGTCTGCTCGAGGATCGCCGGATCGCGGCGCGCCTGCGTGACCTCGTCGTAGACCTGGTTGGCCACGTTGCGCTCGAGCACCTCGCCGACGATGCGCTCCTCGCCGATGTAGTAGGCGAAGCCCGTCACCCGCGCGGCGAGCTCGGTGCGGAGCACGTAGCGACCCTCGACCACGCTCGAGGTGGTGTTCGAGAAGACCTGGCGCAGCGTGGTCGTCGCGTGCTGCCCGTCGATCTCGGCGCGCAGGTGCTCGCCGGTCAGCGGCAGCGCGCCGCCGGGCTGCCCCTCCGGCGTGCGGAGCTCGAGCTCGGCGCGCAGCCGGACCGCGAAGGTCTGAGCGTGCGCCGAGGAGAGCGGCAGGAGCGCCAGAGCGGCGAGGAGGAGAATGGACGTTCGCATCGACGCTGACCCCCGTGCGGTGTGTGCAGTCGAGGGTGGGCGCCGGCGCGCTCGCGCTCCAATTACAAAAGGTCACAAGCCCTTCAGCCGACCCTGTCGCTCGAGTCGCCGGTAGAGCATCTCGACCTCGGCGCGCGCCCACGGCGTCCGGCGCAGGAACTTCAGGCTCGAGGCGATGCTCGGCTCGTGGGTGAAGCAGCGGATCGCGATGGCCTTGCCCATCTTCTCCCACCCGAGGGTCGCGACCAGCCGCTCGATCATCATCGCGAGCGTGACTCCATGGAGGGGATCGGACATCGGCGCTCGGTGCGTAGCACCGCCGTCCCGTCGCGGCGACGAGTGCGGCTCGGGCCCCGCTCACAGCTCCGCGATGAGGACCGTGGCGTCGTCGTGGGCGACGCCGTGATCGGCGAGGAGGCGCGCGCACGCGTCCTCGAGCGGGCCCTGCGCGAGCCGCGCGGGATCGAAGCGATGCGAGATGCCGTCGGAGTGGAGGACGAGCCGTCCGCTCGTGACGTGCCCCTCGGCCACCCGGAGGGTGCGGGCGCGCGCGCCGAGCACGCCGTCGGTCGGCACCAGCGAGAGCGGCGAGACGGGCGCCCCGGAGACGAAGCGCATCCCGACGTTGCCGACCCCCGCCGCGCGCAGCAGCGATCCCTCACGCCAAACGGCGGTCATCGCGGCGCCCCGGCCGCCCCGGAGCGCCTGGTGCACGACGGCGAAGAGGGCCTCCACGCCCGCGCTCAGCGGCGCGCCTCGCAGCGCGGCGGCCGCGGCGAGCGCGACCTCCTCGGCCCGCGGCCCATGGCCGAGCGCGTCGATGACGACGAAGGCCTCGCGCGCCTCGTCGGCGAGGACGAGCGCGAGCTCCCCGTTGGCCGTCTCCCCGGCGCAAGGCCGTGTTA
>JAEZBP010000776.1 GCA_023427125.1 Pseudomonadota bacterium
GCACCTCGTCGATGCGGGCGAGCCGGCCGTAGAGCGCGCGCCCCACGTCGGGCACGAGCACCGACGCGGCCCGCACCGCGAACGCGTCCGCCGCGCGATCCCACGCGCCGAGCTGCGCCGCGAGCCGCTCGAGATCGTCTTGGGTGGCCTCGTCCGCCGGATCCTCCGCGAGCGCGCGCCGCTGCGCCTCGAAGGCCGCCGCGAGGTCGCCGCGCCCCTGCTCGTGCACCTCGGCGAGGCGCCGGAGCTCGGCGTGCTTGTCCTGCGGATCGAACGCCGCCTGGGCCTTGCCGGCGAGGAGCTCCGCGAGCTCGTCCCAGCGGGCCTGGGCGCGGAGCAAGGGCTCCAGGATCTCGCACGCCGAGACGCGGTAGTCCTCGAGCTTGCCGATGCGCAGGAGCGCGGCCGTCGCCGGCTCGAAGCGCGGATCGAGGCCGAGCACCTCCTCGTAGGTCGCGAGCGCCGAGGGCACGTCGTCCATCTCCCGCTCGAGCACCTCGCCCGCGCGGAACAGGGTCGCGACGCGCTGCGCCGGATCCTGCGAGGTCGAGGCCGAGAGGCGCAGGCTGTCGAGCAGCTCCGGCCACATCGCCTGCCGCTCGTAGAGCCGGGTCAGCGCCGAGACCGCGAGCGGCTGCTCGGGCTCGTCCTCGAGCACGCGCTGGAAGGCCTCGATGGCCTCGTCGGGCCGCCGCAGCTCCTCCTCGCTGGCCTGGCCGAGGCGCAGGCCGATCTCGACGCGCGTCCCCGGATCCTGCTCGATCTCGATCCGCCGCCGCAGCACGTCGGCGAGCTTCTCGTGATCGCCGGCCGCCCCGTAGAGGCGGTCGAGCGACTCGAGCGCGATGTCGTCCATCTCGTCCTCGACGAGCGCCGCGCGGTACGCCTCGATCGCGCCGTTGCGATCGCCGAGCAGCTCCTCGAGCACCGAGCCGGCGCGGCGCAGGAGCTCGCCCCGCTCCTGCGGATCGAAGGCGCGCTGCACCTTGCGCTGCATCACGTCGACGAGGCCGCGCCAGTCGCCGACCATCGTGTGGAGCGCCTCGAGCGAGTCGAGCGGGCTCGCCTCGTCCGGCTCCGCCTCGAGCAGGCGCTCGTAGGTCTCGATCGCCGCGCGTGGATCGCCGCGCTTCTCGTCATGCACCCGCGCCATCGTGGTGAGCAGGGTCGAGGTGGTCGCCGGATCGGTCGTCGCCTTGACCGCCTCCTCGTAGGCCGCGACGTGCGCGTCCCACGCGCCGAGCTGGCCCGCGATCCGATCGACCTCGGAGCGGACGCCCTCGTCGTCGGGCTCCACGGCCATGGCTCGCGCGTACGCGTGGAACGCGAGCGCCAGGTCGTTCGCGCGGCCCTCGTGCAGCTCCGCGATCTGCCCGAGCAGCTTCACGCGGTCGTAGGGATCCTCGGTGAGCGCGACCTGCGCCTCGTAGATCGCGATGCGCTTCCGCCACTGATCGGTCGCGAGGTAGATCGGCTCGAGGATCTGGATGATCCGCAGCTGGTGCTCGGGCATCGTCACGAGCGCCTCGAGCGCGACGACGGTGTCGACGTGGTGCGGATCGCTCTCGGTGATCTCCTCGTAGACGTCGATCGCGCCGTGGAGATCCTCGAGCTTCTCCTTCAGGATCGTCGCGAGGCGGAGCTTCAGATCGCTCTCCTCGGGGTGGCCCGCGGCGAGCTCGATCTGGTGGCGCAGGTGGTCGGCCATGTCCGGCCACTGCCCCTGCTGGACCAAGAGCTCGTCGAGCGCGGCGATCGCGTTCGGGTCCTCGGGATCGATCGCGAGGATGTCGCGCTGCGTCTCGATCGCGCGCCCCGGCTGCTCGAGCTGCTCCTCGAGCAGCCGCGCGCTCTTGCGCAGGAGCGCGATGCGATCGGCGTCGGCCTCCGCGATCTCCGACTGCTGGCGGTAGAGCTCGAGCAGCTCCTCCCATGCCTCGCGGCGCTGGAGCACCCGCTCGACCGCGGCGAAGGCGCCGTGATCGGTGGGGTCTGCGCGCAGGGCGCGGGCGTAGAGCGCGCCGGCCGCCTCGAGGTTGCCGGTCCGGGTCTCGTGGATCTGCGCGGCGATCGTCGCGAGCTTCGCGGTGCTCTCGTCGTCGTCGGTGATCTCCTCGAGCGCGTGCTGGTAGATGTCGGCGAGCCGATCGTGGCGCTCGAGCACCCGCGCGAGGCGCGAGAGCGTCTCCCACGCGCCCTCGTCGCGCGGATCCTCGCGGAAGAGGCGCGCGTACACCTCCATCGCGCCGTCGAGATCCTCGAGGTAGTCCTCGTGGATCTGGCCGAGCCGCGTGAGGTGGGCCTTGCGCTCGTCGATGTCGGTCTCGGCGGCGATGCGCGCCTCGAGGCACGCCGTCACCTTCGGCCACTGCATCTGCTGCAGGAAGACGGGCTCGAGGATCTCCGCCGCTGCCGCGCGGTGCTCCTCGTTCTCCATCAGCCGCTCGAGCGCGGCGATGGTCTTGGCGTGGCGGTTGTCGAGCTCGAGCGCGCGGCGGAAGTGCTCGGTGGCGGTCCACGCGTCGCTGAGCTTCTCGAGCTGCGCCATGCCGAGGCGGTAGCGGATCTCGACCGGCTCGCCGACGCCGTCCTCGAGCATGCGCTCGTAGTGCGACGCGAGATCGTGGTAGCGCTCGGTGCGATCGTAGAGGCGCTCGAGACCGTCGTAGGCCTCGCGCGGCTGCGCCTCGGCGAGCGCGCTCTCGAGGCAGTCGATCGCCGAGCTCGGATCGCCGAGGTGGCGCTCGTTCAACTTGGCCCGCGCGAGGAGGAGGGTGACGCGCTCGTCGGCCGTCTCGGCGAGATCGGTCTTGCGGCGCAGCACCTCGAGCAGCGCGGGGTGGTCGTCCTGCGTGAGCTCCTCGAGCGCGGCGAGCGCGGCCCGGCTCTCCGGCTCCTGCTCGAGCACGCGCTCGTAGAGGCGGCGCGCCCGCTCGGGCTGGGCGAGGCGCTCGCGCGCGACCTCGGCCACCTCGGTGAGCGCGTAGACGACGAGCTCGCCGTCGAGGATGTCGGGGGCCACCTCCTCGAGCAGCGCGGCGTAGTCGGGGTAGCGCTCGGCGATCCCGGCCAGCCGGCCGAGCTCGCGCAGCATCAGGCCGAGGTCGTCCTCCTGCAGGCCGGCGCGGATCGCGCGGCCGAGGAGCTCGAACGCCCGCGAGGGATCCTCGAGGCCGACGTCGGCGACCTCGGCGGCGCGCTTGAGTGAGCTGAACCGCTCCTCCGGATCGTCGGACTCGGCGAGCACCGAGTACGCGGCGAGGAGCGAGCCGTAGTCGGCGGTCGCCTCGTAGCGCGGCGTGAGCACGCGCGCGGCGGCGATGCGGACCTCGAGCGGGATCGCCGCGGCCGGCTCCTCCGTCGAGTCCGCGTCCGCCGAGACCGCGGCCATCTCCTCGGTGGGCGCCTCGGGCTCGAGCTCGCCCTCCGGCGCTCGGAGCGCGTCGTCCTCGAGCGTCAAGTCGCCCTCGTCGCGCGCCTCGTCACGTGGCTCGTCACGTGGCCCGGGCCGGACGTAGACCTGCGTGAGCGGCTCGGCCGGCGTGCTCATCACGCTGGCGAGCGACGCGAGCGCGCCCTCGTGATCGGGCACCAGATCGAGCACCTCGGCGTACGCCTCGACCGCGCGCTCGAGCTCGCCGGTGCGCGTGCGCATGATCTCGCCCATCTGGAAGCGGATCGCGGCGCGCACCGGCGCCTCCACCGCCATCTCGTGGACGCGCTCGGCCACCTCGAGCAGGTCCTCCCAGCGCTCGGCCTGCTCGTAGAGGCGCGAGAGCGCCGCGAGCGTCTCGTGGTCCTGCCCGAAGCGCGCGATCGCGTCGTTGTAGGCGACGATCGCGTTCTCTCGGTCTCCGAGCTCCTCCTCGTAGATCGCGCCGATGCGCCGCGCGATCGCGCGCTGCTCGTCCTCGTCGGTGACCGCGGCGTCCCGCGCCGACAGGACGGAGATGAGCTTCTGCCACTCGCCCTCTTGCTCGTAGAGCCGCTCGAGCGAGCGCATCGCGTCGACGTCGCTCGGATCGAGCTCGAGCCGCTCGCCGTGCGCGCCGATCGCGCCCGCCGCGTCCTCGAGGACCTCCTCCAAGAGATCGGCGAGCCGCACGAGCAGCCGGCGCTTCTCGTCGACGTCGTGCTCGAGGCGCACCTGCCGGCGCAGGTCCTCCGCGAGCGCGGCGTGATCGCTCTTGCCGAGGTGGATGCGCTCGAGCGCGCGCGAGGCGGCGAGCACCGTCTCGCCGTCGTCGGGATCGACCTCGATGAGCCGCGCGTAGGCGCTCTCCGCCTCGTCGACGTCGCCGACGTTCTCGTCCCAGAGCTGCGCGAGCTCGAGCAAGAGCTCGCTCTGCAGGCTGCGGAGCTCGCCCGCGGTGATCAGCGCCTGCTCGAGCACCTTCGCGCGCTCGCGATCGTTGCCCAGCACCCGCGCGAGCGGCGCGAGCTCGGCGCGGATCTGCGAATCGGCGGGATCGCCGAGCGCCGCCCGCGCCGTGCTGGCGAAGGCGAGCGCCGGATCATGGAGGCGGTTCTCCTGGAGATCCGCGACGCGCGTGAGGAGCGCGACCGTGGTCCCCGGCTCGCTCGCCTCCTCGAGCTGCACCTCGAGCGCGCCCACCAGCTCGGCCCAGTCGCCGCGATCCTCGTAGACCGGCTCGAGGATCTTCGCGACGCGCTGGCGCTGGCCCGGGTTGACCATCAGGCGCTCGAGCGCCTCGCGCGCGTGCTTGTGGTTCGGCTCGAACGCGAGCACCTGCTCGTAGTGGTCGACCGCCAGCGCAGGCTCGCCGAGCTTCTTCTCGTGCAGCACGCCGAGCCGCTGGGTCAGGCCCACCTGCTCGTCGGGGTTGGCGCCGTCGAGCTCGGCGCGGATCAAGGTGACGAGATCGCGCCAGCGCTCGGTGCGCTCGTAGAGGCGCTCGAGCGCCCGGCGCGAGGCCTGGTGCTCGGGGTCGAGCTCGAGCACGTCGCGGTAGGCGCGGATCGCCTTCTCCGGATCGTCGATCAGCTCCTCGAAGAGGAAGCAGATCTGCATCGTCAGATCGAGCTTCGCCTGCGGGTCCACCGTCTCCACGATCCGCTCGCGGTAGAGCTTCTGCAGCTCGTCCCAGCGCTCGGCGTTCGTGTAGAGGTCCTTGAGCGCGGTGAACGCCGCCTCGTCGAGCGGATCGTTGGCGAGCACGCGCTTGTGGAAGGGCTCGGCCTCCTCGGGCCGCCCGAGCACCATGTCGTAGAGCAGGCCGACCCGCGCGGCGAGCGCGGCGCTCTCGGGCTGCGAGAGCGAGCCCGCCTCCATGGCCGTCGTGAACGCGGCCGCGAGATCCTCGTGGCGGCCCGAGGCCTCCGCGGCCTCGACCAGCCGCTCCTGCAGCTCGGCGTCGGCTGGATCGTCGAGGAAGGCGTCCTCGAGCGCCTGGTAGGCCGAGCCGCTGTCCTCCATGCGGCGCGACGAGAGCTCGGCGTAGCGCAGGCGCAGCTCGCGCTTCTCGCGCGCGTCGGTGGTCGACTCGAGCCGCGCGCCGAGCAGCGCGGCGAGCTTCTCCCACGCGCCCGTCGCGTCGTAGGCGAGCTCGAGCAGGTGCGAGGCCTCGCCGGCGAGCTCCGGCGCCGACGCGCTGATCAGCTCGAGGCCGGCGATGGCGCGGCCGCTCTCGGGCTTGCGCGCCACGACCTGCCCGAAGGCCTCGAGCGCGCCCCGGTGATCGCCGAGCGCGGTGCTGAGCGCCTCGCCGAGGCGCAGCGTGAGATCGTTCTTCTCCGGATCGGTCTCGGCGAGCTCGAGGCGGCGCCGGATGACGCCGGTCACCTCCTCCCAGCGCCCGCCGGCGACGGCCAGGCGATCGAGCGCTGCGAGCGCGTGACGATCACTTCCGTCGAGCTCGAGGATCTGCCGGTAGCGCGCCGCCGCGCTCTCGCCGTCCTCGAGGACCTCCTCCTCGAGCCGCGCGAGCTCGCTCAGGTGGCGGTGCCGCTCGGCGTCGTCCTGCGCGTGGCTGTGGCGGTGCAAGAGCAGCCCGCGCAGCTCGCGGTACTGCGCGTTCTCGCGGTAGACCTGCTCGAGCGTCTCCGCCGCGGCCTGATCGGTCGGGCTCGCCTCGAGGATCGCGCGGAGCTGCTCGACGGCGAGCTCCGTCTGGTTGAGCTTGTTGGCCGCGACGTCGGCCACGCGCCGGCGCAGCCAGAGCAGCTCGGCGGCGTCGGCGGCCCCCTCCTCCTCGAGCAGATCGATCCGCGCGAGGTAGAGCTCGAGCACCGCGCCGTGGCGGCCCGCGCGCTCGGCCTCGCGCTCGAGCGTCTGGCGCACGTCGTCATCCTGCGGCTCGAGCTCGAAGGCGCGCGCCGCGTAGCCGAACGCGGCCCCGGCGTCGCTCAGCCGATCGACGGCGAGCGCCCGCAGGTGCCGCAGGATCTCGAGCTTCTCCTCGCGGCTCCCGGCGTGCTCGTAGAGCACCTCGTGGAGGTTCGGGAGGCGGTTCCACTTCTCGTCGCGCTCGTAGAGCGGGATGAGCGCGCGGGCGGCCCGCTCGCTCTGGGGATCGACCGCGAGGACGCGCTCGTAGCTGCGGAACGCGCGGTGCGGCTGCGCGAGGCGCTGCTCGTACACCTCGGCGGCGCGGAACGAGAGATCGCACTTGAGGCGCGCGTCCTCGGCGCGCTCGGCGGCGTTGCCGAGCACGTCGACGAGGCCCTCCCAGTCGTTGGCCTCGGCGTAGAGCGCCTCGAGGCCGGCCCAGTCCTGCGAGGCGAGGAAGGTCTCGCGCAGCGTGCGCAGCGCGCGTCCGTTCTTGGGATCGAGATCGAGGATGCGCTTCCACGCGCTCGCCGCGCGCACGACCTCCTGCATGTGCTCGCCGTAGATCACGCCGAGCTTCTGGAGGAGCTTGATCTTGGTCTTGGCGTCGTCCTGCTCGCGCACCCGCCGCTCGAGCACCTCCGCCAGGGTCGGCCAGTCCTTCTCGCGCTCGGCGAGCTTCTCGAGGGCGTCGACCGCCTCCTCGCTCTCGGGATCCTCCGCGAGGACCTCCTTCCAGAGCGCGATGGCGTCGGCGTGCCGGTGGAGGCGCTCGCCCGCCAGCTTGGCGAGCTCGAGCTTGTGCTCGAGGCGCGCGCTCGGATCGCTCGCGAGCTCGGCCTCCTTCAGGAGCACGTCGTAGAGGTTTCCCCACGCGCGCTTCTTCCGATAGATCTCCTTGAGCTGCGCGAGCGCCGGGCGGTTGTCGGGCTCGATCGCGATGAGCTTCTCGAGCGGATCGGTCGCCTGGTTGTAGTTGGCGAAGCGCTCGATCCAGAGATCGGCGACGCGGCCGTAGAGCTCGACCTTCTCGCTCGGGTCGTCGCTCGCGTCGGCCTTGCGCGAGAGCACGCCGATCAGATCGTTCCAGCGGCCGGTGGACTCGTAGGTCGTCGCGAGCGCGCTCAGCGCGTCGCGATCGCTCGGGTCGAGCGAGAGGACGGCGTTCCAGGTGTTGATCACCATCGCGTCGAGGCCGAGCTTCTCGCGATAGATGGGGATCAGGTGGCGCAGGAGCGCGGCCTTGCGCGTGGGCTGATCGTCGGGGACGCGATCGGCCTCGCCCTTCAGGAGCTCGACCAGCGCGTTCCACTTCTCGGTCTTCTCGTAGAGCGCCTTGAGCGCCTCGGGCGCGTCGGGGTGCGTCGGGTCGATGCGGAGCACCACCTTCCACGCCTCGATCGCGCGCTCGGTGCTCGCGGAGCTGGCCTGCGCCACCTTGGCGAGCTCGATCGCGAGCTGGAGCTTCTGCTCCTCGGTCGTCGCGACGCGCTGGCCGTCGGTCAGGATGGTGACCCAGCGCGCGTCGTCCTTGCCCACGAGCTGCTCGCGATAGAAGTCGAGCATCCCGGGGTGCGCGGGATCGACCTTGCGAAGCCGCGCGAAGTAGGGCTCGGCCTCGTCGGGCTTCTGGCGGAAGCGCCAGTGGACCATGCCGAGCTGCAGGAGCGCCCCGGCCTCGTCCTCGAGCTTGGTGCGCGCGCGGAGCGCGTCCTCGTAGAGCGCGCAGAGGTGGTCCCAGTCCTCGCGCTCGGTGAAGCGCTCGACGAGGTAGGCCATCGCCTCGCTGTGCCCCGGCGCGAAGTCGAGCACGCGCTCGTAGCAGGCGGCGGCGCGGTTGGGCTCGTTCAGCTGGCTCCCGAGCACGCGGGCGGCGCGCAGGTAGAAGCGGAGCTTCTCGTTCTTGTCGCGCGCGTTCTCCGCGGTCTCGAGGAGCACCTGCGCGAGCTCGCTCCACTTCTGGCGGCTGCGCAGGACCCGCTCGTAGAGGCGCGCGGCCCGCGGATCGGGCTCGGGGCTCTCGAGCGCCTGACGGAAGAGCGAGTCGACCTGCTTGTCCCGGCCCTTGCGCTTGTACTTCCAGACGAGCGAGGCGGCGCTGACGAGGAGCGAGCCCTTGAGCGGATCGTCCGCGGTCTGCGCGGTCTCGAGGTAGTGCGAGACGACCTCGCTCCACTTGGTCGCGACCTGATCGAGCTCTCGGATGGCGTCCTGGATCTGATGGTCGCCCGGCCGCAGGCTCAGCGCGCGCGCGAGCGCGTCCTTCGCGCGCTCGTCGTCGAGCAGCTCCTCGCGGTAGATGCGGCCGAGCTCCTTCAGGAGATCGGCCGCGTGGTCGGGGTCTGCGCTGACGCGGGCGAGCAGCTCGAGCAGCTCGGCGCTCGCGCGGTACTCCGCGCGGGCGTCGTGGCCCTCTCGCGCGCGATCCAAGAGGCGCAGCGCGTCCTCGTCGAGCGCCGGCGCGTCCGGCGCGCCTTCGGGCGCGAGCGCCGCGAGGCTGCGGAGCGCGTCCTCGTTCTCGGGATCTCGCTGGAGCGTGCCGAGGAGGTGCGAAACGTTCTGCGTCGCCATCGATCTCCCTGAGCGGTGGGCGGGTCCGATCGGGGCGAAGCGACAGCTGCGACGGGCGGCAGAAAACCTTTCTGTCTCCGCGCAGTTGGAGGCTCTCTTCGCCCTTGAAGCCGGGCCGATGGTATCCGCCGTGCACCGGCGGTGGCAAGCGCGTTCTCCCGAGGTGGCAGCGACGTGCCGGCTGGGTGGAGACCAGCCGGAGCGAAGCGACGGCGTTGGTCGACAGGGCCCCATCGCCCCGCGATGGGAT
>JAEZBP010000863.1 GCA_023427125.1 Pseudomonadota bacterium
TCTCGAGCCCGGTGATGAACCGCTTCTTCCCCAATACACCGCAGCGTTTCACCCCGGCTGCGGTGCGCCTGCTCAGCAAGCGCCGCCGCGCCGACACCAGCAAGGCGCAGCGCGAGCTCGGCTACCGCCCGAGCTCTGTCCGGCAGGCGGTGCACGAGGCCTACGCGGACTTCGCGCGCCGGGGCCTGGTGCCCGCGCGCCCCGGGACGACGGCCTCGCCCGGCCGTATCGTTCCCCCGTCGACGACGTCATCGGTGGAGCCCGCGCTCGAGAATGAACGAGTCGAGAGCGGACGGGTCGAGAGCGCGCGGGCGGCCGCCGGCGGGAGGTAGAGAGCGCATGGACACGCAGAACGAGAAGAAGGCTGCCCCGACCTTCGAAGAGGCGAAGAACCGCCGGCAGAAGGTGCGCGCGGCGGGCCTGGATCCGAACTACTGGTACGCGGTCGAGCACGACCACGCGATCAAGCCGGGCCAGATCGTCGAGGTGAAGTTCTGGGGCCAGGATCCGGTCGCGCTCTTCCGCGACGAGGACGGCCGCCTCCACGCCATCGAGAACCGCTGCGCGCACCGGCAGGTGCCGCTGACCCTCGGCATCGTCCAGGGCAAGCGCGTCGTCTGCCAGTACCACGGCTGGGAGTACAACGGCGCGGGCGAGCTCGCGCACGTGCCGCACGACCTCTTCGGCAAGAAGATGCCGCGCTGCACGCTCCGCTCCTACCCGCTGCGCGTGCGCTACGGCCTCATCTGGATCTTCTTCGGCGACCGCGAGCGGGCGCACGACGTGCCGATGCCGGAGATCCCGGAGCTCGAGGGCGACGATCGGTGGGCGTGCGTCCCGGTGGACTTCACCTGGAGCTCGCACCACTCGATGATGATCGACAACGTCTGCGACTTCACCCACGAGTTCTTGCACCGCAAGTACGCGCCGTTCTCGAATTCGAAGCTCCTCGGCTACGAGACGAAGGACGACAAGGTCTTCCTCCGCTACGACACCAAGGTCGGCCGCGGGAAGATCAGCGGGCTCTTCATCGACCGGAAGGCCATCGACACGAACTCGATGGAGCTCTGCTACCACTACCCCTATCAGTGGTCGAACACCGACGACAAGATCAAGCACTGGTGCTTCGTGCTGCCGATCGATCAGCGCACGACGCGAGTGTTCTTCCTCTTCTACTTCGACCACTTCAAGATCCCCTTCACGCCCTTCAAGATCCCGCGGCGCGTGATGACGCCGTTCTTGAAGCTCTCGAACCTGCTGATGATCAAGCCGCTGCTCTCGCAGGACGGCGTGGTCACGCAGGGCGAGCAGCTCGGCTGGGAGCGGCACTGGGACGAGCCGATCATCGAGATCAACCCGGTGGTCAACGCCTTCCAGGCGCTCACCGTGAAGAAGTGGGAGGAGTACCTCGCGCGCGAGCAGCAGAAGCGCGATCAGAAGGAGCTCGTGCGGCTCGAGCGCCGCCGCGCGCTCGAGGCGGCAGACGCCGCGGCCGCGATGGACGGAGCCGAGTGATGGAGACGTCACGCAGCGGAGCGACCCAGGTGATCGACGCGGACGTCGCGATCCTCGGCGCGGGCCCGTCCGGCACCGCCGCCGCCGCCCACCTCGGGACCCTCGGGGTCGGGCGCGTGGTGCTGGTGGACCGGCACGACTTCCCGCGCGACAAGACCTGCGGCAGCGGGATCTCGCCCAAGGGCATCGAGGTCCTGAAGGAGCTCGGCATCTGGCACGAGGTCGAGCCGCACGCGTACCCGATCATCGGCATGCGGCTCGTCACCCGCGGCGACCGCGAGAGCTGGCAGTCGGCCGGCAGCCCCGACGAGGCGCAGGCGGTGGTCTGCCATCGCCGCGTGCTCGATCACATCCTGCTCAAGCGCGCGCTCTCGCGCGGCGTCACCTTCCTGCCGAACTTCGACGCGACCGAGACGCTCGACGAGCGCGGGCGCGTCGTCGGCATTCGCGCGAAGGACGGCCGCGCGGTGCGCGCCCGCTACACGCTGGTCGCGGGCGGCTCGCACTGCCGCGTCGGCCTGCCCGAGCAGCGCCCGCGCCGCATCATCCAGGCGATCATGGGCTGGTGGGACGACGTCCCCTTCCGGGCGAACCACCTCGAGATGATCTTCGATAAGATGATCGAGCCCTACTACGGCTGGCTCTTCCCCGAGGGGGAGCGCCGCGTGAACATCGGCATCACCTACGAAGATCCGCCGGACGGCAAGAAGAACGCGCGCGAGCTCTTCGCGAAGTTCCTCGACAAGCACTACGGCGAGCGGCTGAAGAACGCGACCCAGGTCGGCGGCTTCAAGGGCCACCCGATCGTGTGGTCGTACGACATCGAGAAGCTCACCGCGCCGGGCCGCCTGGTCATCGGCGAGGCGGGACTGATGACGCACCCGGCGACGGCCGAGGGCATCTATCAAGGGATGCGCTCGGGGATGCTGGGCGCCGAGGCGGTCGCCGACGTGCTGGTGGGCGGCAAGCGCGAGGCGGAGGCGATGGAGGCCTACGAGGCCGCGTGCCGGCGCGCCTTTAAGCTCTCGTTCCTCGGCGGCGGCGTGTTCCGCAAGGTCGTGCGGACCGACGCGCTCGACTGGATGGTGCGCCTCTCGGACACGCCCTTCGTGAAGTCCGCGACCGCCAAGCTCATGGCCCAGATGTAGGCGAGCATGTCCACCACTCGGCGAGAGAGCACCCGCGATCTCAGCACCTACGACGTCGCGGTGATCGGGGCGGGGCCGGTCGGGGCCACGGCCGCGCTCGCGTTCGCGCGCGAGGGCCGCAGCGTGCTCCTGCTCGAGCAGGATCCCTTCGCGGCGACCGAGCGGCCGATCGGCGAGTGGCTGCACCCGCCGGCGGTCGACGTCCTCGACGAGCTCGGCGTGGATCTCACGCCGCCGATGGCCTACCCGTCGGGGCGCGGCTTCGTGCTCTTCGCCGACGACGGCGGCGAGCCGGTGGTCTTGCCCTATCGCGCCGGCCGCTTCGGCTTCAGCGTCGAGCACGGCCTGCTCGTCGAGACGCTGCGCGCCCACGCCGAGCGCGATCCGCGCGTCGACTACCTCCCCTCGACCCGCGCGCTCCGGGTCGAGCGCGACGCGCTCACCTTCGCGTCGGCCCACGGGCTCGCTCGCACCGTGCGGGTGGGGCGGGTGATCGCCGCGACCGGCGCCGGGGTCCGCGGCGTCGCCCGCGGCGACGTCGTCTCCTTCGCGCAGGCGCCGGTCCGCCCGAGCCACCGCATCGCCTCGCTCACGCTCAGCGGCGGCGAGCTGCCCTTCGAGGGCTACCTCCACCTCGCGGCCGGCGGCCTCGGCCCGGCGATGGCCTACCG
>JAEZBP010000870.1 GCA_023427125.1 Pseudomonadota bacterium
GCACCTCGGCGTCGGCGAGCATCACCTCGAGCTCAGCGAAGTGCGCCTCGAGCTGACCCACCAAGACATGGGAGCCGGCGATCGACGCCTCCAGCTCGGCGACCAACACCTGGAAGCGAGGTTCAGCGCCTCGAGCGCTCCCCCGGCGCCTGGAGCTGGCCGATCGGCACCTGGGAGCGTCGATCATCGCCTGGGGCTCTCGTTTATCGCCTGGGTGGAATGCGGAAGGCCCTAGGGCGACCGAAAAGCTCAATCCTTTCGTACGCGCCTTCGACGCCGCGGAGGGCGTGACAATCTGGCACAGTCGGCCGGCCGGGGCAGCGACTCGGCCTCGGCACCGTCCCTCGCCACTCCCCCCTGAGCGGCGCAACGGCGGCTGCGCCGGTGAGGGGGGAGTGGCGAGGGCCGGTGCCTCCGGGGGCCGGGGCCGGAGGAGGGGAGAAGCGCCCGCCTCCTCGCTGCGGCGGTGGATCGCCGATGCCGTCGCTCAGCCAGCGCTGGAGATCGATCCAAACCCAACTCGCATGCGCAAGCAGCCGGTGCCGTGGGTCAACGCGTTCTCAAGTGATTCAGTCGTCATCGATCACATCACGTCACAGTCGCACAAACCGAATCTCCTCGACATGACGGACCGCCAGGTGGTGCACGAGCGGCGCTCGGCGATGGCCAAGACGGCGCGGGCCGACGGATCGGCCGACCGCGGAGGCACCCAAGCGGGTGTCATTCGAGGTTTCGGCGGCGACCTGGGCGCTGGTCGAGGAGGCCAAGAAGACCCTACGAGCGCAGCACGGCGGGAGCGTGTCCGACGATGTGGTGATGGCGACGCTCGCGCGGGCGCTGCTCGACGGATCCGGCGCGCGCGACGCGGGACAGGCGAGCTACCAGATCGGCTTGATCGTCTGCGATCAGTGCAAGACGGCGACCCTGCGCGGGCGGCGACGAGGTCGTCGTCGACGAGACGACGGTGGAGCGCGCGGAGTGTGACGCGCAGCACCTCGGAAGCAGCGGGACGCACAGGCGATGGTCGATCGGGCCAAGCCCCACGTCGGTCGCGACACGACGCCGAGCGAGGCGATGCGGGCCGCCTTGCGCGAAGCAGCGCTGCCGAGCGGGATGAGCCAGGTGCGCGAGGAGCTCGCCGAGTACGTGAGGCAGGCCACCGGCACGACCCACGTGGGTCGCCTCGCGGCATAGGGCGGAAGCCTGCGCCGTGGTGGCCGGACCTGTTATGCTCGGCCTCGCTCATGCCGCCGCCCGAGAGGGACGACATCACCGTCCGTTCCGTCGTCCGCGAGGAGCGGCCCGCGCAGACGGTCTCGGTGCGCATCCTCTTCGAGGCCGAGCGCGGGCCCGTCTCGCTGCCGGCCATCCTGATCGGCAGCGCACCGCTCGCGGTGGGGCGGACGGCGACCGAGCACGGCATCGTCGTCCGCGATCCGCGCGCGTCGCGCCGGCACTGCGTCTTCTCCCGCAGCAAGGCCGGCCACCTGCGGCTCGAGGACACCTCGAGCAACGGCACGTTCGTGAACGGCCGCCGCATCCGGGAGATCGTCGATCTCGAGGACGGCGATCTGGTGCGGGTCGGCGACTCGTTCTTGCTGGTGCGCCACGCGGAGGCGTCGATCGGCGACGCCGAGGTGCCGGCGATCATGGGGCGCCACCCGGCGATGCGCGCGCTGCGGCGGACGATCGCCTCGGTCGCGCCGACCGACGCGAAGGTGCTGATCGTCGGGGAGAGCGGCACCGGCAAGGAGCTCGTCGCCCGCGCGATCCACGAGCGCAGCGGGCGCAAGGGGCCCTTCGTGGCGGTCAACTGCGGCGCGATCGCCGAGTCGCTCGCCGAGAGCCAGCTCTTCGGCCACGCCGCGGGCGCGTTCACCGGCGGGCAGGGCGCCCACGTGGGC
This sequence comes from Pseudomonadota bacterium, assembly GCA_023427125.1. Lineage (GTDB taxonomy): Bacteria > Myxococcota_A > Polyangia > Polyangiales > Sandaracinaceae > JAEZBP01. Next base: position 1,905 of record JAEZBP010000870.1, read on the forward strand.
TTCCTGCGCGCGGCCGACGGCGGCACGCTCTTCCTCGACGAGATCGGCGAGCTCTCGATGGTGCTGCAGCCGAAGCTCTTGCGCGCGCTCGAGGAGCACAAGGTCGTGCCGGTCGGCCGCACCGAGCCGGTCGACGTCGACGTGCGCCTCGTGGCGGCGACCAACCGCGATCTCCTGAACGACGTCGACGCGGGGCGCTTCCGCGGCGATCTCTACGCGCGCGTCGCCGGCTACGTCATCCACACGGTGCCGCTGCGCGAGCGCCGCGAGGACGTGCTGCCCCTGCTCGAGCGCTTCCTCGAGCCGGGCGCGCCTCCCCCCGCGCCCGATCTGGCCGAGGCGCTCCTGCTACACTCGTTCCGCTTCAACGTGCGCGAGCTGAAGGAGCTCGCGACGCAGCTGCGCATCGACGGCGCCGATCGGAGCGAGCTGCCGCTCTCCTTGATCCAGCGCCGCCTCGACCCCTCGGCCTCGAGCACGCGCGTCACCGCGCGGCTGCCGACCGTGCCCCCGAGGGAGGGCCCGCCGAAGGAGGAGCTGCCGGCGCCGACCCGCGAGCTGGTCGACGCGCTGATGCGCGAGCACCGCGCGAACATCTCGCAGGTCGCGCGCGCCCTCGGCCGATCGCGCCGCCAGGTGTACCGCTACCTCGAGCTCTGGGATCTCTCGCTCGACGACTACAAGTAAGTCGCCCGGTCGAAATCCGTCTTGCATTCGGCCGTCGCGAGCGGGGCGCCGCGGCGCCCTCGGTGCTGGCGACATCTTTCGACCGGGCTCCTGAGCGCGGAGGGCGTCGGTGGATCACGGCGAGGGGGCGCGCCATGCTCCGTGGCCCTCGAAAGCGTGGCTCCGTGGTCCGCCGCATCAGCACCAAGCTCACCCTCGCCGCGTCGGTGGCGATCAGCGTCGTCACGATCGCGAACGCGGTGCAGCGCTACTACCGCGAGGCGGAGCTCTTCGAGGACGACATCCGCCGCGATCACCGGGTGCTCGGCACCGGCCTCGCCGAGACCACCGGCGCGCTGAGCGAGGGCGCCGGCGTCGAGGAGGCGCTCCTCACGCTCGAGGCCGTCAACCAGCGCCGCAACCACGTCGAGATCCACTGGGTGCTCGCCCCGACCGATCGCGAGGGCAGCGAGATCTACGCGACCCCCGAAGGGCGCGTCATGGAGACGCGGATCCGCGTGCCCACCTCGGCGGGCTTCGCGGGCTACATCGAGCTCAGGGAGGACCTCGCGCCGCGCGATCGCTATCGGCGCGACTCGATCGTGCGCATCGGGATCTTGGCGCTGCTGACCATCTTCTTCAGCGCGCTCCTCGTGCACATCGCCGGCCTCGTGATCCTCGAGCGCCCGCTCCGCCCGATCACCAAGAAGATCCAGCGCGTCGGCCAGGGCGATCTCGAGGGCCCGCTCGGGCTCGAGCGCCGCGACGAGCTCGGCATCATCGGGCGCGAGCTCGACGACATGTGCGTGCGCCTCGCGGCCCTCCAGCGCAGGGCCGGCGAGGAGACCGAGGCGCGCATCGCGGCGCTCGAGCAGCTCCGCCACGCCGATCGGCTCGGCACCGTCGGGATGCTCGCCTCGGGCGTGGCCCACGAGCTCGGCACGCCGCTCAACGTGGTGCTCGCGCGCGCCCAGATGATCGCGCGCGGCGAGTCCGAGGGGGAGGAGAGCAAGGAGGACGCGCGGGTGATCGTCGAGCAGACCGAGCGCATGACCCGCATCATCCGCCAGCTCCTCGACTTCGCGCGGCGAAGGCCCGCCTCGCGCGAGCCGGTGGATCTCTGCGCGCTCGCGTCGAGCATCGTCGCGATGCTCGGGCCGCTCGCGGGCCGGCACGGCGTCGAGCTGACCTTGCAGGCGGGGCCGCCGGTGCTCGCCGAGGTCGACGTGGGACAGATGCAGCAGGTGCTCACGAACCTGACGATGAACGCCATCCAGGCGCAGCCCGAGGGCGGGCGCGTCGAGCTCGCGATCGAGAGCGACGACGAGCGCGTCGTCCTCCGCGTCGCGGACGAGGGGCCGGGCATGCCGGCGGAGGTGCGCGAGCGCGCGTTCGAGCCCTTCTTCACGACCAAGGAGGTGGGCCGCGGGACGGGGCTCGGGCTCAGCGTCGTGCACGGGATGGTGGAGGAGCACGGCGGGCGCATCGAGCTCGAGAGCGAGCCGGGCCGGGGCACGCGTGTCATCGTCTCGCTGCCGAGGACTCCGTGACAAGCGAGCCGAAGATCCTGGTCGTCGACGACGACGCCGCGCTCGTCGCCACGCTCGCGCGCGGCCTCCAGAAGCGCGGCTTCGAGGTGAGCACCGAGACCTCCGCGGTGCGCGCGGTGGAGGTGATCGCCGAGGGGGAGCTCGACGCGGTGCTCACCGATCTCTCGATGAGCCCGATGGACGGGCTCGAGCTCTGCGCCCGGGCGCGCGCGCTCCGGCCCGATCTGCCGGTCATCGTGCTCACCGCCTTCGGCTCGATGGAGTCGGCGGTGAAGGCGCTGCGGATCGGCGCCTACGACTTCCTGAGCAAGCCGGTCGAGCTCGACGTGGCCGAGCACGCGCTCGTGCGCGCGGTCGAGGCCAAGCGGATGCGCGGCGAGCTGCGGCGGCTGCGGGCGCGCGAGGCGCCGCGCGAGGCCTTCGCCGAGC
>JAEZBP010000875.1 GCA_023427125.1 Pseudomonadota bacterium
ACCTCGCCGGGGCCGTGACGGTCGCGGCGCTCACCGGAGCGGTCCTCTTTTTTGCGCTCTCCGAGCCGCTGTCGGAGCCGCCGCGCGAGCCCGTCGATCCGCCCGAGGCCACGGTGATCGAGCCCCCGCCCCCGCCGGCCGAGAGCCCGCTCGAGCCGGTCGTGACGGACGTGGTGGAGCGCGCGCCGATCATCGAGGCGACGCCGAGGGCCCCGCGGGAGCGCGCCGCGAGGGTCCATCCGGAGCCCACCGACTCGCTGGCGGCCGAGCTCGCGATCGTGTCGGCCGCCCGCCGAGCGCTCGCGAGGGGCGACGGAGAGGGGGCGAGGGCCGCGGTCGCGCGTCACGCCCGCGAGTTTCCGGAGGGTGCGCTGACCGAGGAGCGGAGTGCCCTCGAGGTGCTCGCGCTCTGTGCCACCGGAGAGCACGCGAGGGCTGCCGCCGCCGCGCGGGCGTTCCTGGCCCGCTACCCGCGGTCCGTCTCCTCTGCGAGCGTCCGGGGCTCCTGCGCCGCGTCAACGCTCGATCCTTGAAGCTGGGTTACGAGGACGGGCTGCACTTTCGGTGACGGGAATCCGATGCGGCCGCCATGAACGTAGAGTGATGAGAGAGACCCCCACCATGACCATCGACCCGCGCGCCACCCCCGGTCCGACCGACGCTCCCTCCGGCCCGAGCGCTCGAGACTTCGTCGCCGCCCACCGCATCGCCCACGCGCCTCTGCTCTTCCAGGCCGCGCGCAGCGCGCGGACCCTGGGTGTGCTCGACGCGCTGGCCGGCGCGGAGGAGGCCGGCCTCTCCCTCGCCGACGTCGCGGAGATGACCGGCCTGAGCGCCTACGCCGCGGGCCTCTTGCTCGACGGCTGCGTCTCGCTCGAGATGATCGCCTTCGATCCCGAGGGCCAGCGCTACCGCCTGACCCTCGTGGGCGTGGCCTTCCTCAAGGACACGCGGGTGCGGGTGAGCACCGACTTCGTCCACGAGGTCTGCCACCAGGGCGCGTTCTTCCTCGAAGAGTCGCTGCGGACCGGCAAGCCCGCCGGGCTCGCCACGCTCGGCCCCTGGGAGACGCTCTACGAGGGCATCCCCTCACTGCCCGAGCCGACTCGCAGCAGCTGGTACGCCTACGATCACCTCTACTCGGATGGGGTCTTCGCACGCGCCGTCCGCTTCCTCCAGCAGTGGCCGGTGCGCCGCGTGCTCGACGTCGGGGGCAACACCGGTCGCTTCGCCAGCCTCGCCGCCGCGTCGATGCACGTCACCATCCTCGATCACCCGTCCGAGCTCGAGATCGCGCGCCGCAACGTCGACGAGCTGGGCGTCGGCCATCGCGTCGAGACGGTCGGGATCGATCTGCGCGATCGCGAGGCGGCCTTCCCCGAAGGCTTCGACGCGGTCTGGATCAGCCAGGTGCTCGACTGTTTCCCCGAGGACGACGTCGTGAGCATCCTGACCCGAGCGCGCGCCGCGCTCTCCGAGAACGGGCGCATCTTCGTCGTCGAGTGCTTCACCGACCGCCAGCCCACCGAGGCCGCGCAAGTGGCCCTGCACGGGCTCTCCCTCTACTTCGCGTGCATCGCGAACGGCTCGTCGAGGATGTACCGCTCCGAGACGCTGCTGCGCTGCGCGGAGCGCGCGGGCCTCAGAGTCGATCAGGATCGCACCCTCGGTCCGTGGCACACGCTGCTGGTCCTCGCGCCCTGATCACCTCACGCCCGGCACACGTGGTGGGGGCGCCTCTTCTCGTCTCGGAAGTGAGCGGGCTCGCAGCGGATGAGCCGGCGCGGGCCTGTAGCTGAATCTTCACGCGCGACCCCCGTCGGTGGCTTCACGCACCGCGATGAGCGCGTCCTCGATCGCCCGCTCGCGAACGTGGCACGCACATTGATTACGGCGCGCTCGACCGAACGAACGGTCGATATGTGAAAGGATCGTACATGAAGATCGCGCGCATCGTATTCCTTGCTTCCGCCTCGCTGCTCGGCGCATGCGGTGGTGGGTACAGCCCGGACAGCATCATCGATCAGGCGCCGCAAGGCTTGATGGAGGGAGCGGACTGGACGATGGTGAGCGCCGTCGTCACCGACGACGGCGACTCGCTGGACGTCGAGCTCTACCCCATCGAGGTCGAGCCCTGCGACAGCTTCGCCTCGACCGACAGCTCGATCATCTTCAGCGTGCCGAAGCGGGAGGGCGAGCGTCCGCTCAACTTCAGCTTCGGTGATCTCGCCAACAGCCAGACGATCACCTTCGTCCCGTCGCCCGGCTCGAACATCATCGCGAGCCAGGGCCTCATCGTGATCGAGGCGCTCTCGGCCGAAGAGGTGACCATCGGGCTCGTCGCTGACGCCGACGACAGCTCGATCAATGGCCGCTTCACGACGGCCGTCTGCCCCGACCCGTTCTGAGAACGCCCGCGGATCAGACGACGGGGAGGCGGACGCGGACCTGCGTCTCGCCGCCCCGTCGAAAGCGGAAGTCGCAGCGCCGGCCACCCTGCGCGAGCGTCTCCTTGCGCTCGAGGCCCCAGCCGAAGGCCTCGCTGCCGGCGATGTCCGCGAGACAGATGTACGGCGCGAGCTCGGCCGCGCCGTTCGCCACCGCCATCTCGCGGATCGCGCAGCGCTCGTAGTCCACGCCGTAGTCGAAGCCATTGGGCTCGCCCTCCACGAAGCGCATCACCCACCCTCCGACCGGCGCGGTCTGCGAGCGCTTCGCGACCCATCGCGAGAGCGCGCGCATCGGCCAGCCGAACATGCCGTCCGAGGCGACCTTGCGCTCGAGGCCGCTCATCCGCGCGAAGTGCGTCTTCGTCGCCGCGTCGCAGAGCTCCCACACCCGCGCCGCGTCGTAACCGCGGCTCGCGAGCGCGAGATAGAACGCGACGTAGATCATCCCTCCGATCGTGAACGCGCGCATGTGCGCGGCGCTCCAGCCGGGATCGGGCGTGCTCTCCAGGAGGGCGCCGAGCCGCTCTCGCGTCGCGGCGAGCACCTCGTCGACCACCTCGGCCGCCTCGTGCGCCGCCAGGGCTCCCCGCAGATCGGGGCTCCACTTGTCGAGCTCCCCCAGCACGCGCCTCCGGATCCCTCGCATGGTCTCGCTCATCTCGGCGAGCATGATGATCGCCGGGTAGCTCCGTCGCCAGCGGAGGCGTGAGCGCGTCGATGGCGCTTGCTACGAGGCGGCGCGATCGGATGCCGGCATGCGCCGCAGCGAGCGCGCCGCGAGCACCGCGGCGATCGCGACCACGGCGAGGTAGAGCACGCGCACCCGCAGATCGCTCTCGGGGGCGCGGTGCAGGTTGTCGAGATGCCCGCCTGCGTGCAGCGCGATCGCGACGGCCAGGCTGCGGCTCGCGCGCTCGAAGATCCAGGCGAAGACGATCGCGTAGAGCGCGAGCTCGAGGACGCCGAGGCCGAACGCCGTCGCGTCGAAGGAGCCACTCGGCGTCACGCAGTAGAGGAGGTGCCAGAGGCCCCAGACCGCGCCGAGCACCACCGAGCCGCGCACCATCCCGAGCCGCGCGGTCACCCGAGGGTGCGCGTAGCCGCGCCAGCCGATCTCTTCGCCGACCGAGAACATGACGAGCGCGGCGACGTGCTCCGCGGTGACGGGCGGGTAGACCCACTGCGCCGGATGGCCTCCGAGCGCGAGCTCGAGGAGGTTGGCCACCATGTGCAGCGCCATCGGCGTGAGCAGCGCGAGGAGGATCCAGCCCGGGTGGGTCCGCCAGCGGCCGAAGAGCTCGCGCAGGCGGCCCTCGCGCCGGGCGAGCAGCGCGGCGGCCAAGGTGGGCCCGAGCGCGCTCAGCCCTGCGAGCGGGATCGCGTAGCCCGGAGGCTCGACCTGTCGCGCCCACGCGAGGACGAGCGGCGTCGCGAGCGCCCAGGTGATCGCGCAAGCGAGCGCGAAGAAGACGGCGATGGGATGAGAGCGCGTGGACATCGCGAGGGAGCATGCCGGCCAGCGCGCGCCGTGGCTTGACCCGGCGCGACAAGGGCCTTGGCTCGACGCGCCATTCAGCGCGCGGAGCGGCGGTAGTCGGTCGGCGAGCGCGAGGTCCAGCGCGCGAAGGCGCGCGAGAAGGCGGACTGGTCTGCGAAGCCGAGGCGGAACGCGAGATCCACCAGGCTGACGCGCGGATCGGCGATGTGGTGGAGCGCGAGGGCGCGGCGCTCCTCGTCGAGGAGGCGGCGGTGGGAGGTGCCCTCCTCCTCGAGGCGGCGTTGGAGCGTGCGAGCGCTCATGCCGAGCGGCACCGCCAGGTGGCGGAGGGTCACGCGCCCGTCGGGCAGACCTCCGCGGATCGCCTCACGCACCGCGCGGATCAGCTCGCCCCCCTGCGGCAGCTGCGCGAGCGCGCTCTCCGCATGGCGCTCGACGATGCCGAGGAGCGTCCGCGATGCGTCGGGGTGAGGCAGATCGAGGTCGGCGCGGGCGAGGGTCATGCGATCGCGCGGGGCGTCGAAGGTGATCGGGCAGCCGAAGGCGGCGCGATAGGTGTCGGGGCTTCGCGGGGTCGGGTGCCGCAGCGTGATCGCGAGCGGGACGACTTGCCGCTTCGTCGCCATCCGCGCGAGCGTGAGCAGGCCGATGAGGGAGTCGATCACGGCGCCGGTCGGAGGCGGAGCGGCGCTGCGCTCGTGGTGCAGCACGATGTGCGCGAGCTCCTCTTCGACGACCAGCTCGCTCACGTTCTCGTCCGCCACGTCGAGGGTGACGCGCTGATAGCGCTCGAGGCGGCGCAGCGCCGCGCCCAGCGTCTCCGAGGCGAGGAAGACGAGGACGGTGAGCGGTGGATCGATCGCGCCGGAGTGCGCGATGACGTGGAGCGGCATGTCCTCGTCGTCGAGGAGCGCGGGGAGCTCCTCCCACATCCGCGCGAGCGCCGCGAGCGGCACGCGGCCGTCCACGTCGTCGAGCGCGGCGGGATCGAGCTCGAAGCGCGCGAGGACCTCGTCGCGCGGCATCCCTCGCGCCTCGGCGTACGCGACGAGCGCCACCGCGTTGGAGGCTGCAGCCGTTCGAGTGGCGGGCCGCTTCACGCGCCCATCCTACCCCGGCCGATGGAGGCCGGGCGCGCTCGAGCGTAGACGTGAGCGAGCGTGAACGACGAAGGCGCGGGCCAGCTCTTCGAACCGCGCGAAAGGATTGGCATTTTTCCATCGCCCTAGGGCCTTCCGCATTCCACCCAGGCGGTAAACGAGAGCCCCAGGCGATGATCGACGCTCCCAGGTGCCGATCGGCCAACTCCAGGCGCCGGGGGAGCGCTCGAGGTGCTGAACCTCGCTTCCAGGTGTTGGTCGCCGAGCTGGAGGCGTCGATCGCCGGCTCCCATGTCTTGGTGGGTCAGCTCGAGGCGCACTTCGCTGAGCTCGAGGTGATGCTCGCCGACGCCGAGGTGC
>JAEZBP010000889.1 GCA_023427125.1 Pseudomonadota bacterium
GGCGCAGGCCGAGCGCGCGGCGGCGGACTGCGCGCGCAACGACGCGCTGTTCGCCACGGGCGCCCTCTCGCGCCAGCTCTATGAACAGGCCCAGGCCGCTTGCCGGATCAGCGCCATCGGCGTCGACGCGGCGAGCGCGCGAGCGCGGCGCGCCTCCCACGTGGCGCGCGACGGGATCGTGCGGGCGCCCTTCGACGCGGTCATCGTCGAGCGCCTCGTCGAGCTCGGGGAGTTCGTGACCCCCGCCTCGCCGGTCGTCGTGCGCTCCTCGCCGAGCACGCTGCGGCTCGAGATCGCGGTGCCCGAAGCCGAGATCGCCGCGATCGACGAGGGGACTCGGGTCACCTTCGAGGTCTCGGCCCATCCGGAGCGGCGCTTCGAGGGGCGCGTCGCGTTCGTCGCGCCGGCGGTCCGCGAACGCACCCGCGACCTCGTCGTCGAGGCGATCGTCGAGCCCGATCCGGCGCTGCGCCCAGGGATGTTCGCCTCCGTGCAGCTCGTGTCGGGCGAGCGCGAGCTACCCGTCGTGCCGCGTGGGGCCGTGCGCGAGGGCAGCGAGGGCGCTCGCGTGTTCGTCGTCGTCCGAGGGCGCGCCGAGGAGCGCATGGTCGCCCTCGGGGAGCGGCTCGATGATCGCGTCGCGATCGAGCGCGGCGTCACGGCGGGCGAGGTGATCGTGAGCGCCCCCGACGAGTCGCTGGCGAACGGACGCATGGTGATCACGACGAGCCCGAGCGAGCCCACGAGCGAGCTCAGCGCCGCGCGGGAGCACTGACCCGTGCAGTGGCTCGCGGAGATCTGCGTCCGGCGCCCGGTGTTCGCCTGGGTCTTGATGCTGCTCATCATCGTGGCCGGCGCCGTCGGCTACACCCAGCTCGGCCTCGATCACTTCCCCAACGTCGAGCCACCCTTCGTGGTGGTGACGACCGTCTACGACGGCGCGTCGCCCGAGGAGGTCGAGGCCGACGTCAGCGACGAGATCGAGGCGGCGGTCAACACGATCGCCGGCATCAAGGAGCTCCGCTCCACCTCGAGCCAGGGCGTCTCGCAGGTCATGATCGAGTTCGAGCTCGACGTCGATCCGGACGTCGCCTCGCAGGACGTCCGCGACAAGCTCGCCCTGATCCGGCACACGCTCCCCGACGGCATCGAGGAGCCCATCATCTCGAAGGTCGACTTCAACGCGGCCCCCGTCCTCGATCTCGCGCTCCGAGGCGACCTCCCGATCCGGGAGCTGACGCGGATCGCCGATCAGATCGTGCGGCGGCGGATCGAGAGCGTCGACGGCGTGGGGCAGGTGCACCTCGTCGGAGATCGCGAGCGCCGCGTGTACGTGTGGCTCGATCCCATCCGGCTGCGCGCGGCGGGCCTCACGGCGCTCGATGTGCACTCGGCGCTCGCCACGCAGAACACGAACATGCCGGGCGGCGCGCTCGAGACGGGCCCCGAGCAGATCTCGGTGCGCGTCGCCGGGCGAGTGACGGACGCCGCGCAGATCGGCCGGCTGGTGGTGCGCGAGGGCGAGGGCGGCGCGATCCGCGTCGAGGACGTCGCCCGCGTGGAGGACGGGCAGGCAGAGGAAGAGTCGGCCGCGCTCCTCGACGGCACCCCCGCCGTCGGCCTGGCGATCCGCAAGCAGTCGGGCCGCAACTCGGTGGAGGTCGTCGACGGCGTGCGGGCTCGGCTCGCCGCCATCGAGGCAGAGCTGCCGCCCGGCGTGACGCTGGCCGAGATCCGCGACGGGTCGGCCTCGGCGCGCACGAGCGTGCACGCGGTGGAGGAGCACCTCGTGCTGGGCGCGATCTTCGCGTCTCTGGTCGTGCTGCTCATGCTCGGCAGCACGCGCAGCACGTTCATCAGCGCGCTCTCGATCCCGATCTCGATCGTGGGGACGTTCGCGATGATGTGGGCCTTCGGCCTCTCGCTGAACCTCCTGACCCTGCTCGCGCTCGCTCTCGGCGTCGGCATCGTCATCGACGACGCCATCGTCGTGCTCGAGAACATCGTCACCTTCGTCGAGACCAAGCGGCAGAAGCCCTTCCCGGCGGCGATCCACGCGACCGACGAGATCGGCCTCGCCGTGCTGGCGACCACGCTCTCTCTGATGGCCGTCTTCGTGCCGGTGGCGTTCATGCCGGGCATCGTCGGGCGCTTCCTCGCGAGCTTCGGGATCACGATGGCGGTCGCCGTCTTCGTCTCGATGCTCGTGAGCTTCACCATCACGCCGATGCTCGCCGCGCGGATGCTGCCGCCGCCCGGCAGCCCGCGCGGCCGCGTCGACGCCGCCCTCGATCGCGTGGTCTCCTTCGCCTACCGCCCGATCGAGCGCGCGTACGTCGTCACGCTCGCTTTCGTGATGCGCCACCGCTGGCTCGTCGTCGTCGTGTGCGTGGCGTCGCTCGCCGCCATCCCGGCCATCGCGAGCCGGCTGCCGGCGGGCTTCCTCCCCGAGGACGATCTCGGACACTTCCAGGTCGTGGTCCGGACCCCGGAGGGGACGAGCCTCGCCGAGACGCGGCTCGTGGCCCAGCGCGTCGCGGCGGACGTCGGGGCGCTGCCCGAGGTCGAGCACACCTACCTGACGATCGGCGCCGGCCCGCAGGGTGCGCCGAACCTCGCGAACGTCTATGTGCGCCTGAGCGCGCCCGAGACCCGCGGCGTGACGCAGGCGGAGCTCATGCAGATGGCGCGCGAGCGGGTGGGCACCGATCGCTCGAGCGCGATCCGGGTCAGCGTCGCCGAGATCCCGATCGTCCCGACCGGGGCCTCGAGCGCGCGGGTGCAGTACGCGATCTCCGGGCCGGACATCGACGTGCTCACCCGCACCGCCGAGGACGTGATGGCGGCGCTCCGGGAGTCGGGGAGGGCCGTCGACGTCGACCAGTCGCTGATCGTCGGCAGGCCCTCGCTCGACGTCACCGTCGACCGCGATCGCGCGGCCGACCTCGGCGTGCGCACGTCCGATCTCGCGATGACGATGCGGCTCTTCATCGGCGGCGTGTCGTCCACCTCGTTCGCCGACGGTGACGACGACATCGAAGTCTATGTGCAGGCGGAGCGGCGCTATCGGCGCGACGAGAACGCGCTCGGCTTGCTCGACGTGCCCTCGCGGACCCGCGCGCCGGTCCCGCTGCGCAGCGTCGTGAGCGCGAGCCACTCGCGCGGCATCTCGCAGATCGAGCGGCTCGGTCGACAGCGCCAGATCACCGTGACCGCCAACCCGGCGCCCGGGGTCGGCGCCGAGGAGGTGGCTGCGATCATCCTCGGCGCGTACGAGCGCGCCGGCCTCTCCGACCAATACCGCGTGCGGCCGGTGGGCCTGAGCGCCGAGTCCGCGAAGCTCGGCGCCGGCTTCGCGCTCGTGATCGGGATGGCGTTCATCCTGATGTACCTGATCCTCGCCGCGCAGTTCGAGTCGTGGATCCACCCCCTGACCATCCTGGTGTCGCTCCCCCTCACGGTGCCGTTCGCGCTCCTCTCGCTGATGATCTTCGAGCAGTCGCTGAACCTCTTCACGGGCCTCGGCCTCCTGGTGCTCTTCGGCGTCGTCAAGAAGAACAGCATCCTCCAGGTCGATCACACCAATCAGCTGCGCGCGCGCGGGATGCCGCGGCTCCAGGCGATCCTCGAGGCGAACCGCGATCGGCTGCGCCCGATCCTGATGACGACGCTCGCCTTCGTCGCCGGCATGATCCCGCTGCTGACCTCGAGAGGCATCGGCTCGGGCAACAACCGCGCGACCGCCGCGATCGTGCTCGGCGGCCAGTCGCTCTCGCTCGTCCTGACGCTGCTCGCGACCCCCGTCGTCTACTCGCTCCTCGACGACATCGCGATCTTCGCGCGCAAGCTCTTCGCGCGCGGACCGGCGCTCGATCGCGGCCAGAGCGAGGTCTACGGGCCGACGCACGAGGCCCCCCGCCCACCGCCGGTCGCGCGCGAGCCGCTCCCCGACGCCGCCGAGTGATCATCAGGGAGCGGAGTGACGGTAGGCCGGCAC
>JAEZBP010000915.1 GCA_023427125.1 Pseudomonadota bacterium
GGGCGTGGCCGTTCGAGGGCGCGGGTGTCGCGTGCCTCTGCGCGTCCTCGTCGCGCAGGGCCTGGCCGATCGCGGCGCCGAGCGCCAGCGCGTCGCTGGCTGCGCCGGCGGCGCCGGACGTGAGGAGCACGTCCTCATGGCGGCCGATGAACGAGGTGTCGTAGCGGCCGGCCATGAACTCGGGGTGGCTCATCAGCGCGAGATGAAAGGGGATGTTCGTGCGGATGCCCGCGACGACGTACTCGGAGAGCGCGCGGCGCATGCGCGCGACCGCCGCCTCGCGCGTCGGCGCCCACACGCAGAGCTTGCTCACCAGCGGATCGTAGAAGCTCGAGATCTCCGCGCCCTCGTAGGCGCCCGAGTCGTCTCGCACGCCGGGGCCGCTGGGCGTGCGCAGCACCTCGATGGTGCCCGGGCTCGGCAGGAAGTTGGTCGAGGGATCCTCCGCGTAGATGCGGCATTGGATCGCGTGGCCACGCGGCGTGACGTCCGCCTGCTCGTAGCCGAGCCGCTCGCCGGCCGCGATGCGCACCTGCTCGCGCACGAGATCGAACCCCGTGATGAGCTCGGTGATCGGGTGCTCGACCTGCAGGCGCGTGTTCATCTCGAGGAAGTAGAACGATCCGTCCGGCGCGAGGAGGAACTCGACGGTGCCGGCCGAGACGTAGCCGACCGCCTGCGCCGCCTTCACCGCCACCTCGCCCATTCGGGCGATGAGCGCGTCGGTGCGGGCGGGCGAGGGCGTGGGCGTCTCCTCGACGACCTTCTGGTGCCGCCGCTGAATCGAGCAGTCGCGCTCGAAGAGGTGCACGCAGCGGCCGTCCGCGTCGGCCAACACCTGGATCTCCACGTGCCGGGGCTCGACGATCGCCTTCTCGACGTACACGGTCTCGTCGCCGAACGCGCTCTTGGCCTCGCTGCGCGCGCGATCCCACGCCGCGAGGAGCTCGTCCGGGCCGCGCACGAGGCGCATGCCCTTGCCGCCGCCGCCGCCGGCCGCCTTGAGCATGACGGGGTAGCCGAGCCGCTCGGCGATCGCAGGGAGCTCGTCGGCGCACGACACGGTCGCGCCCGGCACGACCGGCACGCCGGCGGCGATCATCCTGTCGCGCGCGGCGGTCTTGTAGCCCATCGCTTCCATCGCGCTCGGCGGCGGCCCGATGAACGTGATCCCTCGATCCGCCACCGCCCGCGCGAACGCGGCGTTCTCGCTCAGGAAGCCATAGCCGGGATGGACGGCCTGTGCGCCGGAGCGCTCGCATGCGTCGAGCACGCGCTCGGGCAGCAGGTAGCTCTCCCGGCTCGGCGAGCCGCCGATCGGGTACGCCTCGTCCGCCATCCGGACGTGGAGCGCCCGGCGGTCGGCCTCGCTGTAGACAGCGACCGACCGGATCCCCATCTCGCGCAGCGTCCGGATCACGCGGACGGCGATCTCCCCCCGGTTCGCGACCAACACCTTCTCGAACATCGTTGCTCCTGTGCCGAAGAGACCGCTCACATACCACGCGCAGGCGACGCGGCGCGGGCCTCGATCCCTCCCGCGCGCCCGCTCACATCCCGCGCAGCGTGGTCTCGCTCTCGATCCGATCGTGCCCGTGGGCCGCCGCATACGCGCCGACGCTCGCCGCCAGCCCGCTCGGCAGCTCCCTCACGAGCTCGACGTTCATGTCCCCCGGCTGCTGATGCACGTCGTCGGTCCACGCGGCCGCCCACTCCATCACCAAGAGCCGCCGAAAGCGCCGCTCCATGCAGTCCGCGGCGTCGTAGTCGATGACCGTCCCGAGGATCGAGAGCGTGCCGTCGCCGTTGTCGACGAGCTCGAGCAGGCGCGACTGCCCCGGGTAGTCGGCGATGGCGGCGGTCATGATCTCCCAGTAGCCCGGGTGCGCCGCGTCGGCGCCCTGCACCGCGCGCACGCGGTTGTCGTGGGTGTGCCCGACCAGCCACGCGATGACGTTCGGGTGACTGGCCACGAGCGCCTCGAGCTCGGCGGGCGGGACCGCGTCGGGGACGACCTCCGTGCCGATCTGCCCGCGGAAGACGTCGATCGACGTCGTCGAGTGGTGCGAGGCGAGCATCACCAGCACCTCATCGGTCGCGGCGCGCTCGAGCTCCCCCACCAACCAGTCGACCGCGGCGCGGTGCACGAGGCCGTTGCTTCCGCCGGTGTCGTCGTTGGTGTCGAGCATGAGGATGCGCAAGAGGCCCGGGATCGCGTCGTAGGCCTCGTTCACGCCGTGCGTGAGGTCGGTCGACGCGCTGTACCCGTGACCGGGCGGGCCGGGCTCACCGGTGTCGGCGAGCAGCGCGGCGACGATCTCGGTGCGATCGAGGATGCGGCGCTCCGGGTCGGCCGGGATCGCGGCGGTCGTGACCGGAGCGAAGTAGCGGCGGTAGTCGCGCGTGCCCCTCGAGGGGTCGGTGCCGATCGCCTCGGCTTGGAACGACGCGTCGGGCAGCGAGATGCCCACCACGAGCACGTCGTGGTTGCCGGTGACGTAGAGCCAGGGCGCGGGGAACGCGACCGGATCGAAGGGATCCTTCGGGTCGTTGCCGGGACCGGGGATGGGATCGTCATCGTCGCCCGAGTCGGTGTGCAGGCCCGGGGTGCCGTTCATCACCTCGAGCACCCAGCGCAGCTCGTTGGCCTGGCCGCTGTCGGCGCAGTCTCCGGTGATGATCCCGAAGTCGTAGGGCCGCTCGTCGCGCTCGAGCTCCGCCAGGGTCCGGTTCATCGCGCTGATCGCGCGCGGCAGGTACGCCTCCTGCGCGCGGAGGCTCCCCGGGATGGCCGCGTTGTCGAGGCGGGCGAGGCGCGCGGGCGACTCGTCGTCGACGAGCTGGAAGTCGGAGTAGTGCACGAACCAGCCGATCGAGCGGCGGCCCGTGTCGGGCGGCGCGTCGCCGCCGAGGTCGGTGCGGAAGACGCGATCCAGGCCGGGCCCGCGCGAGACGCGGTCGAGCCCGAGCTCGCGATAGGTCAGCTCGCCGCGCTCGGTCGCCGGGTTCATCGAGGCCATCGGCGTCGCGAGCCGCTCCTCGTTCGGCACGAT
>JAEZBP010000921.1 GCA_023427125.1 Pseudomonadota bacterium
GGTGAGCCCGGCGCTTGTCGCGCCCTGCTCGGGCATGTCAGCCTGGCTCGGCTCCGATGCCGAGGCGCCTCGCACCGCTGCTCGTCCTGTCGGCGATCGCCCTCGCGACCGTCGCCGCCGCCGACGAGGACGACGAGCTCGAGGGCTTCGAGGACGTCGGCTGTGACTCCGCCGCGGGCGGCGAGCTCGACGTCGAGGAGCTCGTCGAGGATCTCCCCGAAGACCGCACGATCCCGACCGCGCTGCCGACCGAGTGGCGCGAGAGCCACGGCCGGCAGTGCCAGCGCTACCACGGGCGGCGGGTCTGCGACGGCCCGCGCCGGGTCCCCGTCCCCCACGGCCCGGCCGCCGAGCTCGCGCAGGCGCTCGGGCTCGACGCGGAGATCCGGGTCGCCCACGCGCTCATGCAGGGCCCGCCGCGCCCCGAGTGGGTGCAGGCGGTCGAGGGCGCGCCGACCGCGGGCCTGCTCTGGCCGGTCCCCGAGGGGAGGCTCTGGCGCGGGTTCGGGATGCACCGCCAGGTCACCCGCCGGCACGGGCGTCGCCCTCGCCGCCGCCACATGCACAACGGCGTCGACATCGGCGCGGCCGCCGGGACGCCGATGCGCGCCGTCAACGACGGCCTCGTCGCCTACAGCAACAACGGCATGCGCGGGTACGGCAACTCCGTCGTCCTGCTCCACGCGGACGGCACCATCACCCTCTACGCGCACTGCCGCGCGACGTACGTCTTCGCCGGCGAGCGCGTCCGCCGCGGCCAGGTGATCGCGGAGGTCGGCGAGACCGGCATCACCCACGGCGCGCACCTCCACTTCGAGTGGCGCCGCGACGGACAGCCGCTCGATCCGCTGCCCCACTTCGTGGACCGGCCCGACGATCCGCCCGCCGAGGATCCGCCGGTCCTGGCCGACGGCCCGCGCGCGCCGTGAAGAGTCGTCATCGATCCCGCCCACGCCCGCCGTGAACCCGCGTTTACGACCCGGCGGCCAGCGCCCGCGATCGCCGGCGGACTCGGCGGCCCGTTCCATGGCACGATGCTCGCAGTGCGAGCGAACGGCCACATCGCCCTAGAGGAGTCGAGCCCCATGACGAACCTCCGTGTATTCGCCTTCGCGCTGCCCCTGGCGGCGATGCTCTCCGGTTGCCCCATCTACTCCGGCGACGGTGAACGTCGCGACTGCAGCGCCGACGACGAGTGCCTCGGCACCGACGTTTGCATCCGCGGCACCTGCGAGCCGGTCCCCGCCTGCCGGGCCGACGAGCACTGCAGCGCCGGGTTCATCTGCGCCGGAGGCGAGTGCGTGCCGAGCGCGGCTTGCACCGACGACCGCGAGAGCGGCGCCGGCAGCGTCTGCCTCGGCGGCAGCTGTCGCCCTGGCGAGCGCTGCGCGATCGACGATGACTGCGGCGCCGGCAACATCTGCGAGGGCGGCCTCTGCACCCCCGGTGACCGCAGCTGCAGCGCGCACGGCGACTGCGCGGCGGGCGAGGCCTGCATCGACGGCGCCTGCGTCCCGGGCCCGACCTGCACCGAAGACACCGACTGCGCGAGCGGTGAGTGGTGCGACTTCCGCGGCTCCTGCGTGCCGCGCGACCCCGGCGAGTGCCGCTCGAACGCCGACTGCAGCGTGAACCAGCTCTGCATCGAGGGCGGCTGCCGGGATCTCGAGGACACCTGCCAGTTCGACCGCGAGTGCCCCCCCGGCAACGTGTGCCTGAACAACACCTGCACCGGCCTCTGCAGCGGCGACGCCGACTGCGTGTCCGGTCAGGAGTGCGAGGGCGGCTTCTGCCGGCCGAGCGAGAACGAGTGCTCCACCTCGGCCGAGTGCGCCTCGGGTGAGGACTGCGTGGGCGGCCGCTGCCTCCCCACCTGCAGCGGTAGCGGGACGTGCATGGCGGGCGAGTACTGCGCCGAGGACGGCCACTGCCGGCCCGACTGGGACCCCGAGCCCTTCTGCACGCTCGACACGGACTGCAGCACCGGCCGGGTGTGCCGCGAGGGTGTGTGCCGCACTCCCTGCGAGGCGTGCACGACCGACAGCCAGTGCACGGCGGGCGGGACCTGCTCGGGGGGAGTCTGCAGCACGAGCCTCAACGGCAACGCGGTCTGCATGAGCTTCGACTCGCAGGTGCCGGAGTGCCGCGACGACAGCGGCGAGCAGCTCTGCCACGCGACGAACGAGCTGACCCCCGAGTGCCGCTCGCAGACCGACTGCCCGGCCGGCGAGGACTGCCACGACGGCGCCTGCCGCTGATCCAGTTAGGCTCCGACCCGCCACGACGGCGGCTCCCGCGAGGGGGCCGCCGTCTCGCGTTGGACCTGCGGACGAAGTGGGCAGGCTCCCCGTGCCCGTGCCAGCCGCGAAGCGGCGCGCCCGTGCCCGGGCGTTTTGATCGCTCGTTCGATCGAGCACGGCCACGGGCTCAGGCACGGCTCAGGAGCAGGCGCTTCGCAGCCCGTCCTAATCGAGCTTCGATCGGGCACGGGCTCGGGCTCGGGCACCGGAGCAGGGCGCTTGCAGCGCGCTGCTACGCTTCGGACTGCACGGCGCGGACGGTCTCCTCGAGGGAGAAGCGCGGCTCGAAGTGCAGGATCTCCCGCGCGCGGGTGTCGTCGACCATGCACACGTAGCGGATGTGATCGAGCTCCGGCGTCGGGAAGGAGGTCATCCGGTAGCGCCACATCCGCTCGAGCACCGGGCGCGCGAGCGTGGCCGGGACCGGGCGCGGGCGCTTGCCGAGGATCTTCATCACCTTGCTCATCGGGACCTCGCCGGGGCCCTTGATGTTGAAGATCCCGCGGACCCCGGGCTGGAGCGCCAGCGCGATCGCGGCGACCACGTCGCGCTCGTGGATCACCTGCACCATCGGATCGAAGCCCATCAGGGTGACCGGGTGCTGCAAACGCAGGTAGTTGCTCGGCGCGTTCCGCACCCCGCCGAGGATGTGGCAGGGCCGCAGCACGACGGTCTCGGTCTCCGGGTGCCGCCAGAAGAAGCTCTGCGCGAGCATGTCGACCTCGACGAGATCGCGGATCTCGCTGAAGTGCTGCGCGCCGAGCAGCGGCGCCTCCTCGGTGAGGAACTGCGGGTTGTCCGGGCTCGGGCCGTAGACGTTCGCGCTCGAGAGGACGACGAGCTTCGGCACGTCGTACTGCATCATGTACTCGAGGAGCTTCTGGAACGCGACGACGTTCCAGGCGTGGTGCGCCTTCGAGCTCGCCCGCAGGTCGTGCATGATCCCGAGGTGCACGACCGCGCGGATGCCGCCCGCGCGGAAGATGTCGCGCATCTTCTTGCGGCGCAGATCGACCTGGTGATGGACGATGTCCTTCGGCTTGCCCGTGAAGGGCCGCCGGTCGACGCCGATCACCGTGTCGGTGCGGTGGAGCCGCCGCGCGAGCAGGCGCCCCATCCGGCCGCAGATGCCCGTGATCAGGATCGCGCCCTCGGGCGCCTCCGCGTCCGGAT
>JAEZBP010000969.1 GCA_023427125.1 Pseudomonadota bacterium
CGGCAGGCTCGAGCAGAGCGGCGCTCGCGCGTCGGTGTTCGGATCGACGCGGGCGGCCGAGAGGGCGTGGACGACGCGGAGGCCCGTCGTCTGCGCGAAGGGCTCGTCGTACGGGCACCCGACGCCCGCCGGCACGACGTGGAGCGGCTCGGGATCCTCGGTGAGCGCGATGGTGGGGTCGAGCGCCGCGATGTCGACCGGCGGCGCGAGCTCCGGGTGCGCTCGCAGGATCGCTTCGACCACCGGGCGCTCGTCCTCCTCGGGCAGACGCCGTGGTCCGAGCCGCTCGTCGGGGCGCTCCACCAGCTCGCCGCTCGCGTCGAGCCGATACGTGCGCCGGTCGAGGTCCACCCGCCCCTCCGCGCGGTCGTGCATGTACACGGCCTCGACGCGACCGGGGAGCTCGTCCCAGCGCTCGCCGAGCGAGAGGGTGCGGAGCAGCCGTCCATCGCGCGTCGCGGCGAGCCCGGCGCCCGAGGGCGTGAGGGCCAGGCCGCGGGTGTCGTCCGGGAGCGGGATCGCCCGCAGGCGACCTCCGTTCGTCACGCGTGGCGAGGCGCCGGCGCGGTTGACGACGAGCCAGGGGCCGTCCTCGCGCTCGCGCTGCTCGAGAGGTCCGAGAAAGCCCCGGCTCCAGGCGATCGTGCCGAGCTCGTCGCGGAAGACGACCGTCTCGTCCGGGCCCGTGACGAGATCGGTGATGCGCCCGAGCAGCGCGTCGTCGGCGACCCGGACGCCGCCCTCGGCGTCGAGGATCGCGCGCACGCCGCCGGCGACGATCCATCGCTCGCCGCCCCGCTCGTACACCACGGAAGGCTCGCCGTAAGCGGGGAGCACGAGCGCGACCGGCGCGCGCTCGCCGGGCGCGATCGCCGCGCTCTGCTCCGGCGCGGGCGGAGCCGCGCCCGCGCAGCCCACGAAGAGCGCGCCGATCGACGCGGTGATGGCCCTCCACATCGGAGGGAGTCAATCGCACTGACCGCGGCCGCACAAGCGCCGACTTGGCCCGGTCGAGCGTTCGTGAAGGGAGCGGTCCCTCCCGGAAGCTCCTCGGCGCGCAAGGCGTACGACACGGGATGAGACGGTGCCTGTTCGTCGCGCTCTTGATGGGCTGCGGAGCATCGACGCACCCGCCGGTCGAGGCGGCGCAAGTCGACGAGCTGCTCGCCGTCTTCGCCGCAGCATGCGCGGGGCCCGAGGGCGTCGAGGACTGCAGCGTCGCGCGCTTCGAGGACACGTTCGCCCGCGAGCTGCCGGAGCTGCGGAGGCGACGGAGCGAGCTGGTCGCCCATTGGATGGACGCGCTCCGCGCGGGCGGGCACTCGGCGGCCTATGGCCTCGCGTGGGCCGGCGCGCGCGAGGCGCTGCCGCTCCTGCGCGAGGGGCTCTTGGCCGACCGCTACTTCTACGGCTGGGAGTCGTCGGACGCCGCGTCGCTCGCGGCGCGCATGAGGGACGAGCAGTACCCTCACCACCTCGCGCGCATCGGCGCGATCGAGGCGCTCTCGGGGCGGCCGATCACGGAGGCGGTCGCGCTCACGCCGGAGGAGCAGGAGGCGCTCGTCCGAGAGAGCCTCGAGCCGGGCGAGCCCGGCGACCCTCCCGACGTCGCCCGCTGGCTGCTCACCAAGCTGGCGCGCGTCGAGGCCCCGCCAGCCCCTTGAGCGCCGCGCCCGCGCACTGGCTCGGGGAGGGCCCGCGACGGATGGGTTGAACGGGCTTGGCGGACTTCGGTCCCGGTGATCCATAGTGCGGGTGGGCCGGACGCGATCCGGCCTTCGACGCACAGGCCGGGTCCTCGCTTCGTGGCCCGATACGCGACGGCGCACGCTGCACGCCGCGTCCGGCCCGGCGCCGGCGCTGTCTGGCGGCAGGCCGATGCACACGGACACCTTGCAACTGACCCTGAGGGTTCTCGGAACGGTCGCGGCCGGCGCTGCGCGCGGTGCTGACGTAGGCCAACACCTCGGGCGCCCGGGTCTGCCCGCCGCCTACCGGCTCAGCCCTCAGGTCCTGCACGAGGAACGCCCCCTCGCTCGTTGGCCTCGGCGCTGTGGGCTCGTGGCGTACTGCGAGGCGCTGGCCGGATGTGCGGCGGTGCCGGGCGGCGCTTCATCCCGAATCTCCAGGCTTCTCGCGGCGGGCGCCGCTCCTGCTTTGCCATGAAACATCACCACATCCCGCGCGCTGCGATCCTCGAGCCGCTCGTCATGCTGGCGACGGTGGTGCAGTGGATGATCCTCGCCACGATCGTCGGCGGCGTGGTGGGATCGGGGGTCACCCTCTTCCTGCACACCCTGTTTGCTTTCACCGACCGCTCGACGGATATGCCCCTGTGGGTACAGACGGTGCTACTGCCACTGGGTGGCCTGGCGAACGGCCTCTTGTTGTACTACGGGTATCGCGCCAGCGCCGGCGGGCTGAAGGACTCGATCCAGGCGGCGGTCTTCGAGCAGTCGGGCCGAATGCCGCTGCGCACGATCCTGGTCAAACCACTGGCGGCCATCATCACGCTGGCCTGCGGGGGGTCGGCCGGCAAGGAGGGGCCCTGCTCGCACCTGGGCGCCTCGCTGGGCTCGGCGATCGGCCGCGTGTTCCGGCTGAACGCCGAATTGCAGCAGCGCATCGTCGCCTGCGGCGTGAGCGCGGGCTTCGCCAGCGTCTTCGGGACCCCGATCGCAGGCGCCATCTATGGCATCGAGATGCTGGCCATCGGACGGATCCGTCACGACTTCGTGTTTCCGGCCGTGATCGCGGGAGTCACGGCGTTCCAGACCAGCAAGGCCTGGGGCATCCCGTATGACTACTACGAGATCACGGGGGTGCCGGAGTTCTCCGAGCTGCTGTTCGTCAAGACCTTGCTAATTGGCATGCTCAGCGGTGTGGTGGCACGCATATTCGTGGACATGGTGTCCAGCGTGCGCCAGCTCTGCCAGCGTCTCCAGAACCGCTGGAAGATCTGGCCACCCCTGATGCCGCTGGCGGGGGGCGTGCTGTTGGCGGTGCTCGTGCAGTTCGTTTCCTTCGACTACCTGGGGTTGAGCCTACCGCTCATGGACCGCGCGCTCGAGGGCGAGGCGATGCCCTATTCAGGCTTCTTCTGGAAGGTCCTGCTGGTGGCGATCACTCTCGGGTCCGGATTCTATGGCGGCATCGTGACGCCGCAGTTCGTGATCGGCGCCGTGGCGGGCAATGCCTTTGCCCATCTCTTCGGCGTCAGTCCGACCCTGGGCGCGGCGGTGGGCCTGGTCGCCGTCGTGGCGGCAGCCTCGAACACGCCGCTGGCGGCCATCCTCATGGGCGTGGAGCTCTTCGGCGGCGTGGTCGGCACGATCTACGTGGCCGGTGCGGCCATCGCGGCCTACCTGATCATCGGCCATCGCAGCGTCTATCCGGATCAGCGCCTGGCCTATGCGAAGTCATCCTGGCTGCGCGTGCGCGCCGACGTGCCGGTCGGTCAGGAAAAGATCCACCTCTCGCACGGCTTGTCGCGATGGTGGAGGGGGCGGCGCAGGGGCGGGCCGCCCGCGTAGCCGGGAACGGCCCGTGCGCACCATGTGGCGCTCCCCGCGGGGTACGCGCAGGGTCGGCAGTCGTCGACGCCGAGCCGCTCTCGGCGCTACGGATCGGAGCAGCAGCAGCGGAGGTAGCCGTGCCGGCGTTGGCGTCGCAGCTGCCGACTTGGGCGAGGTACCACTCGCTCGGCGCGTAGCAGGCGCCCTCGAAGCAGCCGCCCTCGTTGAACGCGGCCGAGCAGGTGTTGCCGCACGCGCCGCAGTGCTCGCGATCGCGGTCGAGCTCGACGCACGCGCCGTCGCAGGCGCCGTGGCGCGCGCTGCCGCCGCCGCACTAGGCCGTCGGGATCCTCGAGCCGTGCTCGCACGAGGACGTCCTCGCCCTCCGTCAGCGCCTCGCTCGAGGTCGTGAGCTCGACGATGCGGAGGCCCGAGCTGCTCGAGTCGCGGCCCGCGTCCCTCGTGACGATCGGGCCTCCGTCGTAGGGGCGCCGCGAGTCGTCGCAGGCGAGCGCCATCCGCGCGCAGACCACGCCCAGCGCGTACCGAGCTCTCATGGTGGGTGCCTCCACGGCCTCCTCGAAAGCACACGGCGGCGGCGGAAGACCCGGGCGCTCTTCGCGCCGAGCGGCGGCGGGGCAGCGGGGCGTCTAGCTAGGCTACGGCCGTGTCGATGACCGAGCCTCCGCCCTCCGATCAGGGATCCGCGGCGCGGGATCCGTCCGAGGTGCTCGGCTTGGGCCGCTCACCCGCGCGCTCGTCTCGTGGTAAGAGGGCGCCCGGCGATGCTCCGCCCGTCTCGAACCGCCTGAGAGTCGCATGCGCCCATCGCGCGCGATCGATTGTGTCCTCTGCCTACATCGCGCTCGCGCCGGAGCGCGGGCGGCAGTCGACGAGCCCGGACCAGGCCCCGAGCGCCCCGCGCATCGGCCCCGCGCGAGACGGCGATCGCATCGGCGCCGCGTCACACCGTCAGGAGGAGGTCATGCATAGTCGAATCCCGTGCTGCGTCGCGCTGCTCGTCGCCGTCGGCTGCGGCGGCGAGGCCGAGCCTCCCCGCGGCGACGGCGGTCCCGCCG
>JAEZBP010001016.1 GCA_023427125.1 Pseudomonadota bacterium
GACGCCGCCTGCGCCGACGGCGAGCGCTGCAGCCCCGTGCTCGGCTGCGTCCCCTCGCGCTGCACGGCCGACGCCGAGTGCGATGACGGCATCTTCTGCAACGGCGAGGAGCGGTGCGACACCACGGCCGGCGACTGCGTCGCGGGCGCGGCGCCGGCCTGCGATGACGCCGCGAGCTGCACCGCCGATCGCTGCGACGCCGCTCGCGACGAGTGCGTGCACGAGCCCAATCACGCGGCGTGCGCCGACGCGATCGCGTGCACGGCCGACACCTGCGACCCCGCCCTCAGCGACCTGCCGACGGGCTGCGCCCACGCGCCGAGCGACGCGCTCTGCGCGACCGATTACTGCACGACCGGCGGCACCTGCGACGCGGCCAGCGGCTGCGTCGGCGGCACCGCCCGCGACTGCCGCGACGGCAACCCTTGCACCAGCGACTCCTGCGACTCGGTCGCCGGCGCATGCGTGAACCCGCCGCGCGATGACGACGGCGACGGCGCGCCCGCAGCGCGCGTCCCCGGAACCGGCGGCTCGATCGCCTGCGGCGGGACCGACTGCAACGACGGCAACGCGAGCATCCACCCCGGGGCGACCGAGGTGTGCGACGGAGTCGACAACGACTGCGACGGCATGACGGATGAGGGGTGCACGGCCGTGCCGGACGACTGCGCGACCGCGCAGGCGATCCCGCTGACCGGCGCCGGGACGACCACCATCACGGGGATGATCGAGCAGTTCAGCTCAAACTACGAGCCCAACCCCGCGTGCGAGTCGAGGGCCGGAGCGCGCGACGCCGTGTACTACCTCGATGTCCCGAGCGGCACGTGGGACGTCACGATCGACACGATCGGCTCGGCGATCGACACGGTCCTCGGCGTCGGGGTGGGCAACACCTGCAACGCAGCGACCCTGCAGCACATCTGCAACGACGACCTCAACCGTCCGGCCGGCACCGCCAGCCGCGTCTGGGTGCATCGAATCGGCAGCTCGCCCGTCGGGACGCCCACCCGGCTCTACATCCTCCTCGACACGTACAGCAACACGATCACGAGCGGCCGCTTCCAGCTGAACGTGACGCTCGCTTCGGCGCGCGCCGACAGCTGCCCGTTCTCGGGCAGCCTCGCGTTCGACATCAGCGGCGGTGGCACGCTGCTCGGTTTCCAGACCGAGCTGGTGGGCGCCACCCGGGGCAGCTGTCAGGGGTTCGGAGACACCAGCGGCGACGCGGTCCTCCACGTGCGCGGCCCGAGCTCGGGCACCGTCGACTTCGAGGTCTACAGCTTCGACTTCGTCCCCGACATCTACCTGCGCCGAAGCCCCTGCTCGAGCGGCACCGAGCTCGAGTGTGTCGGCGGCGCGGCGCTCGGCGGCGGCCTCAACCGGGCGGCGATGCGCGAGTCGGTCACCGCCGGCAGCTCGTACTTCCTCTTCGTCGACGGCGGCCGCACGACCTACTCGGTCTTCTACCAGCCGTTCTGAGCTCGAGCCGGGTTTCTGCCGCGGAGGCCGATGGGCCCGTGGCCGAGGCGGCGGGTCACGGAGAGAGCGCGTTGCGGCGCTCGCGCACCGCGCTCCTATCCGCCTGAGGCGCTCGGATGGTTTCCATCGCACGTCGCTCGTGCGCGAGTGCGCGCCGGCCAGCTCAAGGCCTGTCGCAGAATCATGGCGCTCGGGGGACGCCGAGCGGAGCGGCTCGACGCTCACTCGCCACCGGGGACGGGCAGCACGCCGACCGGTCAGGAAGACCGCGTAGCTCGGCCCGCGCGCTCGCGAAGCGCGCGCCAAGCAAACACAGCGCGCTCGCGAAGCGCGCGCACAGCCACTCAGTAGAGCGCGATCCGCTCGATCTCGAACCACCCGTCGGCGGGGGAGTCGGTCTCGTCGAGGAAGCGCACCACCGGATCGAGCCGGAGCGAGTAGATCGTCCCCTGCCACGCCTCGTTCGGCGGGGTCGCCGTCTGCGTCAGGTCGATCTCCACGTCCTGGAAGCCGACGAGGAAGACGCCGGACTCGGTGAAGCTCCGCCGCGTGTCGATGCCGCCGAAGTTCGAGGACCACATCGCGGTCACGTCGTCGTTCGTGTAGTTGTTGCTGGTGCGCACCCGCACCAAGAGGCGCGTGAAGCGGCGCGAGTCGAGGCCCGAGGTCGGCATCGAGCCGTCGCGGGGGATCGCGTAGACGATGCGCGGATCGCTGCCGGCCGCGGTGGAGGCGACGCGCAAGACGCCGCCGGCGACCGTGACCGTCGGGGTCGCCATGTAGTCCTCGGCGATCCAGCCCTCGGTGTCGCCGTCGTGCGAGAACGTCCACTCGAAGACGTCGTTGCCGACCACGCTCCACTCCTCGAGCACCGCGCCCGGCTCGAACATCGCCCGCAGCCGGATGACCGGGTGCACCATCGGATCGAGGTACCAGAGGTGAACGGTCCTCGAGGTGTTTCCCGCCGCGTTGCCGGGGATAATCGTGTCGGGGATCAGCGCGCCGCTCTCGTCGAGCACCTGGATCCGGATGGTGCCGGTGCCCACCACGTGCACCTTCTCCCAGAAGGTCCGGCCCTCGAAGGTCGAGAAGCGGATCGGGATCGAGGTCATCGTGCCTTGGTTGAGCGCTGTGTACTGGAGACGCGCCGTCCACTGGTTGCTGCTGGCCGTGCTGCAGCCGTTGGAGTCGACCCCCGAGCCGGTCGTGAAGGTGATGTTCGCCGCGCCGTCGTTCACGAACCGGCCCACGTCGCTCACGCTGAACGTGCGGGCCGCGGCGCTGCACGTGCTCGGGCTGAACGTGGCGACCGACGTGCCGTCGATCGAGACGGTGGCGTTCTCCGACGCGGACGACCCGCCGTCGAAGTCTCCGTGGGCCGTGATCGTGAGCGTCGCGGTCTGACCGGAGGCCGTGGCCGGCGTGCTGTTGAACGTGTGAGTGGCGGTGCCGCCGTTGAAGGCGAAAGCGCTCGGCCCCCGCGACTGGTCGTAGCTGGTCGCCCCGGTGGTGACGCTGGTCGCGCCGATGGAGAGGCCGCCGACCTCGTTCATCTCGAAGTGCTCGCGCACGGTCTGCCGCCAGATCGCGCCGTACTCGTGGCCCGCCTCGACCGTGAGGGCGTACACCGGCGACCAGTCGCTCCAGCGGTAGTTCGAGTTGTCCTTCGCGCGGACCCGCCAGTAGTAGCGGCCGTCGGGGAGCGCGGTGGCGGGCGTGTGCGTCAGGTCGTTCGTCTCGCCGGTCGTCTGCGGGTCGACCGTGAACGTCGGCGCCGAGTCCCACTGCATCTCGTAGGTGATCGTGTCGAAGTCCGCGTCGAAGCTCCGCCACGCGAAGGTCGGCGTGGTGTCGGTCGTGAGCTGGCCGTTGGTCGGCCGCACCAGCTCGGGCACGGTCGGCTCGGTGTTCCACGCCGGCATGTCGATGTCGTCGACCCACACCTCGTACCAGGGCGTGTGGTCCGGCGACACGAAGGCCGAGCGGACCGTCTCCCAGCGAAGCACGCGATTGAGCCCGCCCGCGCCGGTCGCGGTCACCGGCACGCTGACCATCGTCCAGCCGTTCACGCCGGTGATCTCGCGCTGCATGACCCCGTCGACGTAGAAGCGGAAGTAGTGCTCGTTCGGCTCGAGCTGGGTCTTCACCCAGAAGGTGATGGTCGTGTTCTCGCGCACGCTGAGGCTCAGCTCGACCGAGCTCGTCGTGCTCGAGGGATGCGTCACGTTGCTGCGCATGCAGTAGCTGCCGGCGTGGCACGCGCCCGCGGCGTCTTCGATCGACCAGTCCATCGCCCCGCCGGTGTGCGCGAACGTGTACGGGAAGAGCGTGAAGTCGCCGGTCTCGAAGTCCTCGTCGACCGTATAGCTCGGGGTCGTGCCGATGCAGGCGTGCGGCGTCCGCGAGAGGTCGCAGGCACCCGACACGCAGTCGCTCGCGTCGGCGCACGTTTCGCCGAGCATGCAGCGCGCGCAGTAGAGGCCGCCGCAGTCGACGTCGGTCTCGTCGCGGTTCTGCATGCCGTCGGTGCACGTCGGGCCGCCCGGGTTGACGCAGAGGCCCGCGCCCGTCTCGCAGCTGCCGCTGCGGCAGTCGCCGCCGGCCAGACACCCGCGCCCGTTCGGGCACTCGGCGCACGTCGGGCCGCCGCAGTCCACGTCGGTCTCTTCGCCGTTGCGCGCGCCGTCGGCGCAGGTGCCGAGCGGCACGCACTCTCCGCGGTTGCAGTACCCGCTCGTGCAGTCGGACGGCGCGCCGCAGTCCAGCCCGTCGGCGCACGGATCGCAGCTGCTCCCGCCGCAGTCGACGTCGGTCTCGGTGCCGTTCTGCGCGCCGTCCGTGCAGCTCGCGCTCACCCCCGCGCAGGTGCCCCCGTCGCAGTTGCCGGTCGTGCAGTCGGAGCCGGCGGTGCAGCGCTCGCCGATGCCGCAGGGGTCGCAGACCTCGCCGCCACAGTCCACGTCGGTCTCGTCCTGGTTCTCCATGCCGTCGGTGCAGGTGCCCGGCGCGCCCTCGCAGCGTCCATCGTCCCCGCACAGCCCGCTGCGGCAGTCGCCGGGCGCCGCGCACATCGCGCCGACCCCGCACCCGCCGCAGATCGCGCCGCCGCAGTAGACGTCGGTCTCGTCCTGGTTGCGGGCGCCGTCGGTGCAGGTCGGCGTGCCGGGCGTGACGCACGTCATCGACACGGTGTCGCAGTTGCGGCTGTCGCAGTCGGCCGCGCGGGCGCAGCCTTCGCTGATCTCGCAGGCGTCGCAGCGCGTGCCGCCGCAGTCGACGTCGGTCTCGTCCTGGTTTCGCGCGCCGTCGGTGCACGTGCCGGCGCCGCTCGAGCAGACGGCCGGCTCGGCCGCGTCGTCGCACACGCTGCCGCTCGCGGCGCAGTCGAGGCCGGCGCGCCAGCTCTGGCAGCCGTCGGCGCCGATCGCGCAGCCCTCGATGACGGTCCCGCCGCAGCGGGTCTCGCCGAGGGTCTCGCAGGTGTCGGTGCATCCACCGCCGGAGTCGCGGCCGCCGCCCGCGTCTTCGTCGACGGGCGGCCGCGGGCCGTCGCAGGCGAGTGCGAGGAGGAGCATCGAGGACAGGGCAGCGCGAGCCGAGCGAGGGGACATCATACCTCCGGAGGGGGCGCGATCCGTGGAGCGCCGGCCGATGGTACGCCCGACGGCCGCCGTTTTCCCCAGCCATCGGTGTGAGATGGGCCAGCGTCCGCCGGGCGCCGCGACGCCACACGGTTGCCCGTGTGGGCCTCGGAGGGCATGTCCACCTCTATGGGAAGCTGGAACGTCGATGGCTCGACCCGCCCCGGGGTCCTGATGCTGCGGCTCGAGGGCGTTCTCTCGGAGAAGGAGATGAACGCGTTCGTCCGGACCCACGACGCGGCGATCGACGCCTTCGCCGGCGCCGACTACCGGGTCTTCTGCGACATCCGGGAGCTGAAGCCGCTGAGCCCGAAGTGCGCCGCGCTCTTCGAGGAGGCGAAGACGTACTCGAACGCCCACCCCAACTTCCGCGGCAGCGCGGTCCTCGTGGCGAGCAAGCTCGTCGCGCTCCAGCACCAGCGCACCAGCACCTCGAGCGGCGTCATGACGACCGAGCTCATCTCGGAGGACGAGGCCGCCTGCTGGAAGCACCTCGCCCACGTCCACCGGAGCTGAGCTGCGTTGGCTGACGCGTTCGCGCGCGCCAGCCAATAGGCCGCGCGTCAGCCAACGAGGTTGCGTGCGGTGCGGCCGGCGCGCAGGCTCTGGCCGCTCCGATGCCTCGCCAGGGAAAGCGTCGAGCTCGCGCGTCGCGCGAGCGACCGCCCGAGGCGGCACCGAGCCCCGCGCCCGCCTCGCGCCGCGCGATCACCCGGGTCGCGATCCCGCACCTCGTGGCGGCGTTCGTGCTCTTCCACATCGTCGCGAGCTGCGTCCACGTGATCCCCGATCTGGGCAGCGGGCTCGACCGCCGGGCGTGGCGCGACGCGCGGGCGCAGCGCGAGCTCTCGGCGTGGGCGGATCGCTTCGGGATGGAGCGGCCGGCGTTCGAGGAGCGCCTCTTCGGCATCGCGGTGGGCTTCCAGGAGAGCCGGCGCGCGATGGCCCGCCCCTTCGCGCGCTACATGCAGGCGACCGGCGTCCAGCAGAGCTGGTCGATGTTCGCCGCGGGGACCCCGCTGAGCGATCGCTTCGGCGTGCGCATGCGGCGCTGTCCGGCGCGCGATCCCTCCTGCGAGTGGGAGACGCTCTTCGTCCACGGTGACGGCGAGCACGCGTGGCGGCGCGAGGTGATCGGTCACCCCCGCGTCCGCTCGGCGATCTTCCGCTGGAGCTGGCCGAGCTACGCTCTCCGCTATCGCCGCGGCTGCCAGGCCATCGCGGGCCTCGTCTTCGAGGACTTCCCGGACGCGCGCGTCGCCGAGTGCAGCTTCGAGCGCAGCGCCACCCACTCGCCGGCGGGCCCCGCGCCGCCGCCGCCCGAGTGGAGCCGGCAGATCCGGGTGCCTCGATGAGGGCGCGCTGGGCCTCGCTGGTCTCGTTCCTGAACGAGCGCGAGGATCCGCGCTCGCTCGCGCTCGTGCGCATCCTCGCCTGCACGACCGTCGCGCTCCACTTCGGGCGCTTCCTGCTGAGCGGGGCGGCGGACTTCGCGCTCTTGCACCAGGAGCGCGGCGGCATGAGCGCCACCCACGGCTGGCTCGCGCCGCTCGGCGGAGCGGAGCCCTGGATGATCGCCCTGCTCGGCGCGGCGTGCTGCGCGGCGGCGACGCTCGGCGCGCTCGGGCTCTTCACGCGGCCCGCGCTCATCGTCACCTGGGCGGCAGTGCGCGCCCTCTCGAGCCTGAACGACGAGGCCAAGGGCTCCTACGACGGGCTGCTCATCGACACCCTCTTTCTCCTCCTGCTCTCGGGGTGCGGGCGCGCGCTCTCGCTCGACGCGCGCCTCTTCGGCACACAGCGGGGGCTCGCGCCGCGCTGGCCACGGGTGCTGCTCGTCATGCAGCTCGGCCTGCTCTACCTCGGCAGCGCGCTCAACAAGGGATCGCTCGGGTGGGTGCCCGGCGGCGACGCGAGCGCGCTCTGGTACATACTGCAGCAGCCGACCTGGGCGCGCTTCGCGTCGCTGCCGCTGTGGAGCTATCCGCTCACTCAAGTCGCGACGACGACGGTCTGGATCTTCGAGCTCGCCGGGCCGCTCTTCGTGCTCGCGTGGGTGCTGCGCGAGACCCGCCCGCGGGGGCGCGCCCTCGGCGCCCTGAAGCGCGGGCTCGAGCGCGCGCGCTTCCTCGAGCTCTACCTCGCGTTCGGCCTCGCCATGCACCTCGGCATCGAGGCCCTGATGGAGGTGGGGCCCTTCTCCTTCGCCGCGCTCGCGCTCTATCCGGCGGCGATCCCCGCCGAGCGGCTCGCCCAGGGCCTCTCGCGCCTGCGCATCGGGAAGACGCTGCCCGTCGAGGCGAGCTGATAGGCTCGCGCGCCATGAAGCGCAGGCGCGGCGGCTGGATCGTGCGAGGAGCGCTCTTCGCGCTCGTGTTCGCGCTCGGGCTCGCGGCGTTCCGGCTCGGCGCCGGCGTCGACGCGCGAGAGCTCGGCGGCGCGTCGCTGCTGACGCACGTGTACTACGCGCTCGGCCTCTTCGTCCTCGGCGGCCTCGACCTCGGGGTGCCGATCGGCGGTAGCGCCGGGGCACGGGCGATGCTCTGGAGCGCGTACTTCCTCGCGCCGGTGATCACGACGGGCGCGGTCGTCGAGGGCCTGGTCCGCGTGCTGCGGCCGGTGTGGATCGATCGGCGCGCGCTCCGCGGGCACGTGGTGATCGTCGGGGCCGGCCGCCTCGGCATGCAGTTCCTCGAGCTCCTGCGGGAGCGCGAGCCGCGCGCCCGCGTGCTCTTGGTCGACAAGGACGCGCACCGCGCGAACGTGAGCCTCGCGCAGGAGCGCTTCGGGGTGCGCTTCCTCTCCGGCGACGTCCGCACCACCGTGACGCTCGACTCGCTCGCGATCGATCGCGCGCGCGCGGTGGTGCTGCTGACCGACGACGATCTGGTGAACCTCGAGGCCGCCTGGCACATCGCCGAGCGCTCGAGCGCGCGCGTCGTCGCTCACGTCGCGGACATCGGCATGCGCCGCACGGTCGCGCGGGTCGAGCACGCGGTCACCGAGCGCCTGCACCTCTTCAACAGCCACGTCATCGCGGCCGAGCGCCTCTACCTCGACCACCTGGCGCCGCACTTCGAGGCGACGGCGGCCGAGGACGTGATCGTGCTGGCCGGCTTCGGGCGCTTCGGGCAGACGATCCTCGAGTACCTGCAGCGGAACGCGGCCGGGCAGCTACAGCGCGCCATCGTGGTCGACGCGGCGGCCGAGCGGCAGGCGCGCCTCTTCCGCGCGCAGGTCAAGGGCTTCGAGTGCTGCGAGCTCATCACGATCGAGGGCGACCTCGACGAGCCCTCCACCTGGCAGCGGATCGAGGCCGCGATCGAGGGCGCGGGCGTCAGCCCCGTCTACGTGATCGGGACCGATGACGACCAGCTCAACCTGCGCACCGCGATCGCGCTGCGGAGCCTCCATCCCGACGCCGACATCCTGGTGCGGACGATCTACGAGTCCGCCTTCAGCGCGCACATCGCCGCGGAGCTCGACTTCACGGTGCTCCCGATCGACCAGCTCCTGCGCCGGGCCCTCGCCGAGCACCAGCCGCGGTGGCTCGGCTGATCGAGCGTGGCGCCGCGCACGGCGAGCCGCGATCGCGCCTACCGAGGGTCGACGCCTCGCAGGACGAGCTCCGATCACGCCTACCGGAGGTCGTCGCCTCGCACGGCGAGCTCCGATCGCGCCTCCCGGAGGTCGACGGCTCGCGCGGTGAGCTCCGATCACGCCTACCGGAGGTCGACGGCTCGCGCGGCGAGCTCCGATCGCACCTCCCGGAGACCGATCGCTCGCACGGTGAGCTCCGGGAGCACAATTTCGTCCGCGCCGCCTCGGACGGAGAGGTCCGGGAGCGCGATTTCAGGCTCGCCGCCTCGGAAGGCGGCTCCCGGCGGCC
>JAEZBP010001032.1 GCA_023427125.1 Pseudomonadota bacterium
CGCCGCCGGCTCTGGCGCGAGGCCCTCACGCCGCTGGCAGCCCGCCATCACGAGCGCCCCCGCGAGGCAGAGGGACGCGAGAGCAGAGTACCGAATCGTCAAAACACCATCTCCAGGCCGAGCGTCACGAGGATCGAGTTGTTGTTCGGGACTGCGGCTCGGCCATACCGGAAATTCCCGAACTCGTGGTGAACGTAGTCGCCCTTGAGGACGAGCTTGAAGCTCTGCAAGAAGCCGAGCGAGGCGCCCTCGGTGCCGGCGGTCAGCGTCCAGGTGAGCTGGGCGCCGACGAGGAACGTCTCCATGTCGCCGAGCTCGCGATCACCGGTGAAGTACTGCCCGCGCGGCATCAGCGAGTAGTCGTCCGAGAAGAACGCCGCTGCGCCCTGACGGTAGTAGCGCCCCCGCACGCGAAGGCGCACCGCGCCCTCGATCGACTGCTCGTACCCGACCTCCGCCGTGACCGAGCGGACGTCCCAATTGTCCCGGTAGACGCGGCCCGAGAGCGAGAGCGCGCCGTTCAGCGGCTCGAGCCAGAGGCGGCCGGCGAGCGAGCCCGCGTAGCGGAAGCGGCTGTCCGGGTGGTGCTCCTGCGCCGCGCTCCGGCCGAGCCACACCGCTCGGTAGGGGTTGCTCTGGAAGCCGTCGACGAGCTGCCCGGTCAGGGTCACCTGAGTGACGAAGACCGGCGCCCACGCCTGCGTCCAGCTCCCTTGGAAGGTCTGGAGATCGACGTCGTGCGTCATGCGCGACAGAGGGTCCGTAAAGCAGCCCTCCGAGGTGTCGAGCCGCTGCCGCGTCACGGGCTCTTGGTCGCTCGGCTGAAAGCGATCACAGGTCTGATCGAAGCCGCGCGCATAGCTGAGATCGAACGTCGTGTTCCGCTCGAAGAGATCGGTGCGCGCGCCGACGGTGAACGAGTGTGAGCGGTAGTCGTTCTCGAAGCCGTAGCTGTAGCTCGCGCGGAGCGCGCCGACGCTCGAGCGCAGCTCGAGGCCGCCGGTGAAGACGTTGCGGAAGTCTTCGAGCTGCGTGGCGCTCGTGATCGCGTCGACCTCGGACGAGGGCGCGTCGACGACCGCGACGCTCGCGCCGCTCACGATGTCCGCCTCCCAGCTCGCCTTGATCGAGAGCTCCTCGATGGGATCGATCCGCAGGTTCGCCCGCGGCGTGATGACCATCATGTTGAGCGGCCCCCCGAACTCGTAGAAGAGCGTGGAGTAGGCGTCGAGCTGCCCCGCGTCGGCCCGCACCGTGGACACGAACGCGAGGGCGAGCAGCGCGGCGAGCGCCCTCGCGGCGAGCTTGAGTCCCTCGCGCTTCAGTTGCATCCGCAGCCGCCCCCCGTGACCGAGCCTGCGCCGTAGCTGCCCTCGCGGTTCGAGAGCACGTGCTCTTCCTGCGCGCCTGCCGTCCCCTCGGAGCCGAAGGTCATCGCCGGATCGGCGAGGTGCTCGCGCGCCTCCGGGCGCACCATCACGCAGCCGCCGAGGCCGGAGGCCAGCGCCAGCGCCAGCGCGAGCCCTGCTCTAAAAGAAGACCGTGAGCCCACCGGTGATCTCCTCGAGCGCGACGATGCGGTTCTCGTCGAAGAAGGCGTAGCCGCGCGCCTCGATGCGGAACGTGATGCGGTAGCGGAAGCCGAAGCGCAGGCCGCCGCCGCCGTAGAGCACGCCGAGCATGCCCGGGTCCAAGAGGAACGTGTCGGCGTTGGGGCTCGTGACCGCGAAGCCTCCTCCCACCGTGAAGAACGGGACGACCGGCGAGTCGGGGAAGAGGTTGACGAGCGGACCGCCCGACGCGATCAGGAGCGTGCCGCCGTCTCCGACCGAGCCGCCGAGGTTCAGCTCGAGCTCGACCTCCGGCTGGATGACCAGCGCCGGACGGATGGCCATGAAGCCGTTGAAGAACCCGAGGACCCCGAACTGAACGGCCAGCTCGCCGGTGGCCGACGGGAGCGGCGGCGGCGCGAAGACCTCCGGGAGGAAGCGCCCGCCGCTCGCCTGCTCGCGCGAGACCTGGTGGTTGTAGACGCTGTCGCCATGGATCCACGCGTAGGTGCCGTCGGGCAGCTCGACCCGAAACCAATATCCGGTGCTCGCCCGCTGCGCGACGCGGAAGGTGTCGCCGCGCTCCGCCACGCGCACCCGCTGGTAGCTCGCGCCCGGGCCGGAGCGCAGCTCGGTGCGCTCGACGATCACCCGCGCGAAGACGCCGGGAGCGAGGTCGTCCTCCGAGGGCGCCGCGTCCTGCGCGCCGGCCGGCGCCGCCAGCCCGACACAGAGCGCGATCAGGAGAGGAGCGACGCCTCGGATGGCGCGCCTCACATCGCGCCTCGGTTGATCCACTCGACGATGAGCGCCGCCTCCGCGGCGTCCGTGTCGAAGATGATCCGCGGGTGGCTGTCCATGCCGGTGGGTCGACGATAGAACGGGCTCGAGAGCGGGTCGCTCTGCACCGTGAAGCGCACCGCCTCGAAGTTGGCGATCGAGTCGGCGGAGACCGAGCCGCCCACGATGACCCCGTCCTCGCACGTCGGCGGCGGATCCATCGTGGTGACGAGGCGCAGCGCCGAGCGATCGGCGTGACAGCTCCCCGCCTCGCCCGCGGCGCCCGCCGCGCAGCCCTGCGCGGTCAGCACGACCGGCTGGATCTCGCAGTGGAAGAAGTCCTCGTCGAGCTGCAGATCCGGCGGGACGATGTCGTCGCCGAGATCGATGGTGCCGCAGCCCGCGGCGAGCAGCGCACACACCGCGGCCCAGAGGGCAGGGACCGGGGACGAGGGGGCCACGGGTCGCAGACTGCCAAAGCGGCCCCCGCGGGGTCAATGGCCATGTCCCGGAGCAATCGGCCGCGCTGCGAACGTGCCATCGCGCTCGGACGGCTCTACCCTGATGGGCAAGACTCGCTGTGCAGGGGGTATCGATGAAGTTTGGGATCATGCTCGCGTGCCTCGGCGCGCTCGTGGGATGTGGAGGATCGGGCGCGGGCGGGCAGACGACCGGCGGGCCGCTGCTCGAAGCGACCGAGGAGGCGCCCGCGCCCTCGGGGCCGGTCAGCGCCAGCGGCGCGACCGAGGCTCACGCGAGGGTCGGACCGGCGGGCGGGACGCTCTCGCTGCGCAACGGCGCGCGGCTGACGATCCCCGCCGGTGCGCTGGCGGAGGCGATGGAGGTCTCGCTCCACATCGGGGCGGATGGACAGGCCTTCGGCGATCGAGAGCGGCAGCGCCCGCTCGGACCGATGCTGGCCGTGGAGCCGGCGATCGCGAGCGAGGGCGGCGCGCCCTTCGAGCTCTCGGTGCCCGAGCAGCCGATCCCGAGTGGCTTCGAGGCCTCCGATCTCGCGTTCGCGATCGAGAGTGTCGACGAGGGCGCCCGCGCCATCGACACGCTCGCGACCCAGACGCGCTGGCAGTTCTACCCTGTGGCCGTGGAGGGCGGCCGCTTCGTGGTGCGCATCAGCGGGCTCGCCGGTCACCGGGTCCAGTTCGGGATCGCGCGTTGAGCGCAGCGGCGATCCCTTCCTCGCCCCGCTCCGCCGAGCGCCTCACGCCGGACGACGAGGTCGCGGCGAAGCTCTCGGTCTCGCGCGAGGCCGTCGCGCTGGTGCGATCGTCCGAGGTGATCGATCTGCACCTCGAGTCCTACATCCCGCCGCGGCTCTGGGGCTACGACCTCGCGCGGCGCCACGATCGCCACTGGCTGGGCGGCCGCTTCTTCGGGCACCTCGACTTCCCGCGCGCGCTCGACGGCGGGCTCACCGGCGGCATGTGGTCGATCGCGACGAACATCCTCCGCGGCCCGCGCGGCCGCCGTCGCGCGCTCGCCGCGAACGTGCGCGGCCTCCGCGGCGCGCTCGAGAGCTACGAGGGGATCCGCGTCGTGCGGACCTTCGCCGAGTGGGAGCGCGCGCGCCAGGGCGGCCAGCACGGCGCGATGATCGCGGTGCAGGGCGGCAACGCGCTCGAGGGGATGGAGGAGGCGCGCGAGCTCGACGACATCGTCCGCGTGACGGTGATGCACCTGAGCAGCTCGACGTTCGGGACCACCTCGAGCCCGGCGCGCCTCGGCGGCCGAGGCGGGCTCACTGACGCGGGCAAGGCCTTCGTCGAGCGCCTCGACGCCGCGCGGATCTTCGTCGACCTCGCGCACGTCGATCGCAAGGGCTTCTGGGACGCGGTCGACGCGCACGATCGCACGCTCCCGCTGATCGTCACCCACACCGGCGTGACGGGCGTGAAGCCGCACTGGCGCAACATCGACGACGATCAGATCCGTGCGGTGGCCGAGAGCGGCGGCGTCGTCGGCGTCATGTTCGAGCCCGGGTTCTTGCGAGCCAAGGGCATGGCCAACGACGCCGCGATGGTGATCGCGCACCTCGAGCACGTGATCCGCGTCGGGGGCGAAGACGCGGCGGCGCTCGGCAGCGACTACGACGGCTTCATCATCCCGCCGCCCGACCTGCGCGACGGCTTCGCCGCGTACTTCCGGCTCGTGCAGCTCATGCTCGAGGCCAGCTGGAGTGAGGGGCGGATCCGGAAGGTCCTCGGCGGGAGCTTCCTGCGGTCGTTCGCGGCGCTGCGGCCGTGACGCCGTGTAGCGGCGTTCGCACTGAGCAGGTGTGCTGCGCAGTGGATTTCGCGCCTGGCACCGGCACTTCTTCACGCTGTGAAGCCACTTCACCCTTCTTTCGGCCACACGGCCGAAATTTGTCCCGAAATTGATGGTCTCGTTCCGCCTGAGCGGGCCGACGATGGCTGGTCCGCCGGTTGCAGTCGGCGCGACGCGTGACCGACGACGAGCTCGACGGGCTCCGTGACCGCGCCGAGGTGATCGCGCGCGAGGCGGGCGCGCTCTTGATGAGCGCGTTCCGCTCGCCGCTCGCGGTGCGCTCGAAGCGGA
>JAEZBP010001041.1 GCA_023427125.1 Pseudomonadota bacterium
GCTCCCAGGTCCGCGTGATCAGGGCGAGCGCCCGCTGCACCTCGGGCTCGGCGGGCCGCGGATCGATCGTCAGCGGCCAGCTGACGAGCGCCGCCACGAGCGCCCCGCCGATCAGCACGAGCGCGCGATCGAGCGGCCGCCGCAGGGTCCACGCGATCCAGCCGAGCGCGAGCACCCCGACCAGCGCGAGCGGGATCATCGAGGCCGTCCCGTAGACGTCGATCAGGTTGGCGCCGTTGAAGGGCGCGAACCCATGCTCGATCAAGACCCGCGCGACCTGCGAGAGCGGCCGATCGATCTCGACCGGATAGTGCGGGTAGTAGGCCGACGGCACCCCGCTCAGCAGCACGCCCGCCGCGGTCAGCCCGAGCGCGAGCGATCCCGTGATCCGCGGCCAGCGCCGCCAGAGCGGCTCGAGCGCGAAGAGCGCCGCCCACGCGAGGAATGGATAGACGAGCGCGAGGTAGCGCGGGCCGATCGTCCAGCCGCCCCGCCAGTTGTTCATCGTGCCGATCAAGAGCGTGGTCGAGCCGACGAGCCCGAGCGCGAGCCAGCCGTCGGCCCGGTAGCGCCGCGAGAGCACCAGCCCCACGAGGCCCGCGGCCCCGAACACCAGGATCGGTGTGAGCGGGAAGAGCCCCGCGCCTGGGTGCACGAGCAGGCCGTAGAGGGCGTCCCACTGAAGCCCGACCGCGCCGAAGAAGCCCTCCTCGTGCGCCTCGCGAAACTCCGTGCTCTCGACGTGGAGGTGCCCAGGGGAGAACGGGCTGCCGAAGCTCTTCCACTGGAAGTGCATCATCGCGAGCGTCGGGATCATCCCGCCGAGCGCAAACCACGCGAGCCGCAGCCACGGCCGCACGACGAAGAGCGCGTAGACGCTCAGGGCCACCGACGCGAACGCGCCGGGGTACTCGAGCAGCGTCACCCCCGCCGTGAGCACGCCCGCCCAGAACGCCCGCCCGCCGCGCATCCGGCCCGCGTGGCGCCCGTCGAAGAGCAGCATGAACGCCCCGAACGCGCTCGCCGCGCTCAGGGTGTGGCTCATGAAGAGCAGCCCGTACCCATAGAGGCAGGAGCCGAGCGCGACCGACACGAAGACCGCGTCTCGCGCGAGCGCGCTCGAGGTGTGGCGGCCGAGCCAGCGATGAAAGAAGAAGAGGAAGACCAACCAAGGCACGATCGACGCCGAGACCCGGCACAGCCAGAGGGCCGTGGTCCGGTCGAGCTCCCAGCCCGCCCACTGTCCACCCCAGTAGTAAGCGGCGTAGGCCGGCACCCCGAGGAGGCTGGTCGCCGGCGCCTTCACGCTGTAGGCGCGGCCCTCGTAGATCGCGCAGTCGTTGACCCACCCCCAGCGCGCGCGCATCGCGTCGATGACGTAGGTGCCCTCCTCCGCGATCGCCGCCGTCATGTAGAAGCGCGCGTTCTCGTTCGGGTTGTTGATGCGCGCCTGGTACGGGACGACGTAGAGGTACGCGATCGCGGCCAGGGCGAGCGCGGCGAGCGTGCGGCGTCGGGTCGGGATGGCGCTCACGGCGGGCCTTGCGGGCGATGTACCCCAAGATCGGACTGCAGAGCAGGTTCCGGCGGGCCGGGGCTCGGCCAGGCATACACCGAAGCCCGACCAAGCACAGCTTGACCCGCCCTGCCGCCACTTGTAGAAACCTGGCCACACGGCGGGCAGGGGGCCTCATGGCTCGAGGCCAGCCGGCACCAGGACGCTCGCAGCGCACCGCAGGTTCGGCGCGCTTCGAGGTCGGCATGACCCTCCGTCGCGGCCTTTTCGCCGGCGCGGAGCGGCGGAAGGACGAGTGACGACACCCCGAAAGCCCGAGACCTCCCGTGAGTCCCGGGCTCGATCACAGGCCGGCCTCGGTCGTCGCATCGCCACGACCGTCGTCGTGTGCGGGCTCGCCTACCTGATCCTCGTCGGCATCGTTTCCGTCGTGCCCCAGGTCTTCTGGCCCGCGAGGGCCGAGATCGACCCGGCGATCTCCTGCGCCGACGGCCTGCGCGATCTGCGCGCGGAGCTGCTCGCCTTCGCCGGCGAGCACGTGGCGCGCGGCGGCTCCGACGATCGCGAGACCGTCCGCAATTTTCTCGGTCCCTGGGACCTCCGCCATCGCGGCCTCGAAGCTCGCTGCGAGGGCGATGAGCGCGACGCGTGGGTGCTCCTCGGTCAGATGCGCGAGCGGCTGCAAGGCACGCTCTATCGCTTCGACGCGGAGGAAGGCGCCCTCGCACGCGCGGTCGATCTAGACCTCACACCGGCCCGCCAAGAGCGGTGACATTGGCAACTTCGATGACTGATCTTTCTCTCTCCGATGAAGAATCCCCGACACCTTCCTTCGACAGCCTGGGCCTGACCCCCGAGGTCCGCCGCGCGATCGACGAGCTCGGCTTCGTCGATCCGACGCCCGTGCAGGTCGCGACCTACGGCCCCGCGATCGCCGGCGCCGATCTCATCGTGCAGGCGCGGACCGGGACCGGGAAGACCGCCGCGTTCGGCATCCCGCTCGTCGATCGGCTCACCCGCACCGAGGGCGGCGCGCAGGTGCTCATCCTGGCGCCGACCCGCGAGCTGGCGCTCCAGTCCGCCCGCGAGATCGCCCGCCTCGGCGTGCACCGCGGCATCCGGACCGCGGCCGTCTACGGCGGCGCGCCGATGGAGCGGCAGGTCACGGAGCTGCGCGAGGGCGCGCAGATCGTCTCGGGCACGCCGGGCCGGGTGCTCGATCACCTCAAGCGCGGGACGCTCGACTCCCGCGGCATCCGCATCCTCGTCCTCGACGAGGCCGACGAGATGCTCTCGATGGGCTTCGCGAAGGAGCTCAACGCGATCGTCGCGCTGCTGCCGCCGAAGAAGCAGACGATGCTCTTCTCCGCGACCCTCGACGACGCCATCGAGCGCATGGTGGCGCGGATGCTCAAGGATCCCGAGCGCGTCAGCCTCTCGAGCGACGCGGTCGGCGCCCAGGGCATCACCCACTACTACTACCTCGTCAGCGGCCTCGGCCGGGCGCGGGAGCTGGTCCGCATCCTCGAGATCGAGGACCCCGAGACCGCGATCATCTTCTGCAACACCCGCGCGGCGACCGAGCAGGTGGCGCAGGAGCTCAAGCAGGCGGGCTTCAACGCCGACTGGCTCAACGCCGATCTCCCGCAGAGCGAGCGCGAGAGCGTGCTCGCGCGCACCCGCAAGGGCGAGCTCCGCTTCCTCGTCGCCACCGACGTGGCGGCCCGCGGGATCGACATCTCGCACCTCACCCACGTCATCAACTACGACTTCCCGGCGCACCTCGAGGGCTACGTGCACCGCACCGGCCGCACGGGCCGCGCGGGCCGCACCGGCACCGCGATCAGCCTGGTCTCGCCGCCGGAGCTCGGCTCGCTCTATTACCTGCGCCTCTCGTACAAGATCTTCCCGATCGAGCGCACGCTCCCGAGCCAGGGCGAGCTGCGCACGCGCCTCGAGACCGACCGCATCGCGCTCCTCTCCGAGGCCTTCCCCGGCGAGCCCGACGAGCTCGACCGCGCGATCGGCCGGCGCCTCCTGACCCACCCCGACGCCGAGCGCCTGCTCGCGGGGCTCTTGCGCGCGTTCTTCGGCGCCAAGCCCGACGTCGACGAGGCGGCGGCGGCCAGCCGTCGCGAGCGCGCGCCTCGCCCGGTCCCCGAG
>JAEZBP010001047.1 GCA_023427125.1 Pseudomonadota bacterium
GCGCTGCTCTCGGCGCTGCGGTTCTCGCCGGCGGCGATCGGCGCGACGGGCGTGCTGCTCGCCTTCGGCGCGGGCCTGCCGTCGCTGCTCGGTGGGGCGCCCTTCCTCTCGCACCGCTTCGTCGAGGGCGGCGGGCTCGGGACCGCGCTCCTCTTCGACCTCGGCGTGTACCTGGCCGTCGTCGGGGCGGTCCTCACGTTCGTCTCGGCCTATCTGGAGGAGGCCTGAGGTGGAGAGCCTCTTCGTCATCGCGTTCGGGGTGATGGTCTCGGTGGCCGCCTACCTCCTGATGTCGCGCAACCTGCTGCGCTCGCTGCTCGGGCTCTTGGTGCTCGGCAACGCGGCGAACCTCGCGATCTTCATCGCCGGCCGGATGGGATCGTCCATCCCGCCGCTGGTGCCCGAGGGCGCGCTCACGATCGCGGAGAGCGCCAATCCGCTGCCGCAGGCGCTGATCCTGACGGCGATCGTGATCTCGTTCGCGCTGGTCGTCTTCGCGGCGGTGCTCTTTCAGCGGGCCCACGAGTCGCTCGGCACGCTCGACGCGGACGCGATGCGCGAGGCCGAGCCGCGCCCCGGTGACGCCACCAGTGACGACGCGAGTGACGACGCAAGTGACGAAGCGAGCGACGTCGCAAGCGACGACGCGGGTGACGACGACCCCGAGGAGGAGGCGAGATGAGCGCGCACGTCCTCCTGGTGCTGCCGATCGCGATCCCGCTCGCGACCTTCGCCCTCACCCTCCTCTTGCGCTCGCAACGCTCCGCGCAGCGCGCCGTGAGCCTCGGCGGCAGCGTCGCGCTCCTCGCGTCCACGACCGCCCTCTTCGCCGCCACCTCCGACGGCACCGTGCTCGCCACGTCCTTCGGCTCGTGGGCCGCGCCCTTCGGCATCGTCTTCGTCGCCGATCTGCTCTCCGCGGCGATGGTGCTCATCACGGGGGTGATGGCGGTCGCGGTGGCGGTCTACTCGCTCGCGGACGGCGCGAGCGAGCCGGAGCGAGCGCTCCTTCACCCGCTCTACCACGGCCTCCTCCTCGGCGTGGTGGGCGCCTTCCTGACCGGTGACGTCTTCAACCTCTACGTGTTCTTCGAGGTCATGCTCATCGCGTCGTTCGGCCTCTTGGTCATCGACGGAACGAAGCAGCAGCTCGACGGCGCGATCAAGTACGTCGTCCTCAACCTGGTCGCGACCACGATGCTGCTCCTGTCGGTCGCCTTCCTCTACGGCATGACCGGCACGCTCAACATGGCGGACCTCGCGCGCGCCGTCCCCGCGATCGAGAGCGAGGGGCTGGTGAGCGTCGTGGCGTTGCTCTTCCTCCTCGCGCTCGGCTCGAAGGCGGCGGTCTTCCCGCTCTTCTTCTGGCTCCCGGCCTCGTACCACACCGCCCGCGCGCCGCTCGTCGCGATCTTCGCGGCGCTGCTCACGAAGGTCGGCGTCTACGCGGTGCTTCGTATGTTCACGCTCGTCTTTCCGACCGAAACCGGCTTTCTCGGTCCGATCATCGGTGTCATCGCGGCCGCCACCATGATCATCGGCGTCCTCGGCGCCGCGTCGCACTACGACACCCGGCGGATCCTCTCCTTCCACATCATCAGCCAGGTCGGCTACATGTTCGTGGGGCTCGCCGTCGCGACGAGGTTGGCGATCGCCGGATCCATTCTCTACGTCATTCACCACATCGTGGTGAAGGCGAACCTCTTTCTGATCGCCGGCGCGATGCGGCGCGCCGGCGGCTCGTTCCACCTCGCCCGATCGGGCGGCCTCGTCCGGAGCGCGCCGCTGCTCGCGGTGCTCTTCGCCGTCCCCGCCTTGTCTCTGGCGGGCCTGCCGCCGATGTCGGGCTTCTGGGCGAAGCTCGTGGTCATCCGATCGAGCCTCGAGGCCGGCCACGTGGCGCTGGCGACCGTCGCGCTCGCCGTCGGCCTGCTCACCCTCTACTCGATGGTGAAGATCTGGAGCGAGGCGTTCTGGAAGGCGCCGGCGGACCCGGCCCGCGCCGAGGCGGCCCTCGCCGAGTGGCGCGGATCGGCGGGCCGGCGCCGCCTGATGCTCTTCCCGATCGCCGCGCTCGCGGGCATCACGCTGCTCATCGGCCTCTCCACCGAGCCCTTCGTCGACTACTCGCTGCGCGCCGCCGACCAGCTCCTCAGCTCGCGCGCCTACGTCGACGCGGTGCTGGGAGGCGCGCCGTGAGCGTCGTCCGCAAGAGCTGGGGCTGGATCGCGCTCGGCGCGCTCTTTCTCCGCGAGCTGATCCTCTCGGTCGGCGACGTCGCGATGACCGTGCTCCGGCCCTCGAGGGTGCGACAGAGCGCGGTCGTCGCGATCCCGCTCGA
Organism: Pseudomonadota bacterium; assembly: GCA_023427125.1. Lineage (GTDB taxonomy): Bacteria > Myxococcota_A > Polyangia > Polyangiales > Sandaracinaceae > JAEZBP01. The sequence goes on from JAEZBP010001047.1 coordinate 2,342, forward strand.
CGTGAAGTCCGACGCCGGGATCACGCTGCTCGCCAACCTGATCACGCTGACGCCGGGCACGACGAGCCTGCACGTCTCGGAGGACCGCGCGGTGCTCTACGCCCACGTGCTGAGCGTCTCGGACGACTCGGTGGAGAAGATCAAGCGGGGCTTCGAGCGGAGGGTGATG